>CAIUKX010000291.1 GCA_903899795.1 uncultured Flavobacteriales bacterium | reverse complement strand
TCATAGCCTATTACTTCAGCGATTCGTTCCAAATTTCTTCTAAAACGCATCGAATCATTTTGTACAGAAACATTTCTGATTTCAGAAAGAAAATTTCCTAAAACGGAATTATTTTTTGACAACTCGTGAATCATTTTTCTAGTTTTTGTTAAAGGTAATAGAAAAATCAATTCTTCAAAGTCGAATTAATCAATGTTTCAATAAATATATTCGGAATATCACCTTTTATCTTCAAACATTAAAATTAAATAATCAAACATTCAACATTGAACATTAAGCATTAAAAAATAGTACCTTTGCAGCGTGTCAGAAGATTCGAAAATAAATATCAGCATTTTCAAGCGACTTATTACGTATGCGAAACCGTACAAGGGTTATTTTTTTATTGCCTTAACTTGTGTTTTGTTTATTACGACAAGCAGTGTTTTCAGACCCACCTTTATTGCTAATATGATTCAAAAATACATTATCGATCACCAAGACGGTAATGCATTACTGCTTTGGACAGGAATCGTAATTTCTATGTTGGCGGCGGAAGCAATTCTTCAATTTTTTGCATCTTACTTTAGTAATTTACTCGCTCAAAGCATCGTTCGGGATATGCGTAAGAAACTATTTGCGCACATGACCTCTTTCCGAATGCATTATTTTGACAAAACTCCAATTGGCGCCCTCGTAACACGTATCATCTCAGATTTGGAAGCCATTTCAGAAGTATTTTCAACAGGGTTGGTCGACATCCTGGGAGATCTTATCACTTTAGTTGCCGTTGTGGTTTTTATGTTTTTTGTCAATTGGCATATTACTTTACTCGTACTCATCCCAATTCCCCTATTGATCATCGCGACTCGTATTTTTGCGCGATCCATGAACAGATCGTTTCAGCAAGAACGTTTACAAGTCAAGCGATTAAATACTTTCGTACAGGAACGTTTGACTGGTATGGCCATTGTTCAATTATTCAACCGTGAAAAAGAAGAATTTGAAGGATTCAAAGAAATTAATCGGGCACATCGAAAAGCACATATCAACGCCATTTGGGCATTTTCTATTTTTTTCCCAGTAGTAGAAATCCTCAGTGCATTATCGATTGCTTTTTTACTCGTGTATATTGCTTTTCAAATTGAAGGAATTAATGATATCTCGTCCCAATATCCTCAATTTATCAAATTCACATTATACATTGCGATGATCTACAGACCTATAAGGCAATTGGCTGATAAGTTCAATATATTACAGCGGGGAACTGTACGTGCAGAACGCGTATTCGAAATCATTGACCTCGAAGAACACGTGCAACAAGAAGGAACATTGACTCATTGTGATTTCAATCAACCGATCATTTTTCAAGATATTTCTTTTGCTTACCAGAATGAAGAATGGGTACTGAAAAATATTAACCTGACGATTCAACCGGGTACAACTGTTGCTTTTGTAGGAGCTACGGGAGCAGGAAAGTCATCCATCGTTAATCTTTTGGGACGTTTTTACGAATTTCAAAAAGGTGAATTATACATAGGAGAAACAAAAATTCGAGATTTGGAATTGGAATACCTTCGTAAAAACATCGCCATTGTCCTTCAAGACGTTTTCCTTTTTTCCGATACAATTCACAACAATATTACACTTGGAAACCCCGATATTTCAAGAGAACAAGTTATTTTTGCAGCAAAAGCGGTTTCTGCGCATGAATTCATAGAAAAACTTCCTGACGGGTTTGATTATCAAGTCGGAGAAAGAGGTGGCGTATTATCTGTAGGACAACGTCAATTACTAGCTTTCATTCGCGCTTACGTTTACAATCCTACTATCTTGATTTTAGATGAAGCGACTTCAAGTGTGGATAATGAATCGGAAGAAATGATTCAAAAAGCAACTGAAGAATTAACAAAAGGGAGAACATCAATTGTCATTGCGCATCGTATCTCGACAATTCAAAAGGCAAACAAAATTGTTGTATTAGACAAAGGAGAAATAAAAGAACAAGGAACACATAGTGAATTGCTGAATCTGAATGGTTTTTACAAACGATTGTACGATAAGCAATTTTCAGAACAAAAATAAAATGGACAAACTAATTGGATTAAAAGTAGGCGGAGTTCCTGAACATTTCAACTTACCTTGGAGACTAGCAATCGAAGAAGGTGCATTTACTTCTATCGGTCTGAAACTTCACTGGGCTGACATGGGTGGTGGGACCGGTCAAATGATTCGTGGATTGGAAACTGGCTCTCTCGATGTTGCAATTCTGTTAACAGAAGGTATCACGAAAGCTGTTCTTCAGGGACTAAATGCGAAAATCATACAAGTATATGTAACAACACCGCTTCACTGGGGAATTCATGTACCATTTAAATCCAACATCCTTAAAATGGAAGATTTGAAAGGCAAAACATTTGCTATTTCCAGAGAAGGGTCAGGATCTCATCTAATGTCTTTTGTCAAAGCGGATCAAGAGGGTTGGGATACAACCCAACTCAATTTCAATGTAATCGGAGATGTTTACGGTGGATTATGGGCTTTGGAACATAATGAGGCGCAAGCTTTTTTATGGGAAAAATACACTACATTTCCTTTCTGCGAACAAGAAAAATGCCGCTATATCGATGAGGTAACAACACCTTGGCCTTGTTTTGTGATTGCTGTTCGAAATGAAATTTACGATGAATATCAAAACAAATTGAAACAGATGTGCAGCATTGTCAACAACAAAGCTTTGTCTGTCAAAAATGATGAAGATACAATCGAAGTCATTAGCTGGAGGTACAATCTTCGTTCAGATCAAGTCGCAAAATGGCTTTCAGAAACAGAATGGAATTACAAAGGAATCGAGTATCCTTTGGCATTCGAACAAACCATTCAATACTTACTAAAATTGAACCTTCTAGCTCCTGAAGAAGCCGAGGATTGGAGAACAAAATTATTCTGAAACCATGAAAAAAACCGGTGTATTATTGATTCAATTGGGGACTCCAGATAGCCCTAGTACTAAAGACGTTCGTGTTTATTTGCGTGAATTTTTAAATGATCCACGTGTCATAGACATTCCATGGCTTCCTAGAAAATTATTGGTAAATGGAATTATCGTTCCCTTCAGAGCACCTAAATCTGCTAAGATATACAAGGAACTTTGGCAGTATGGAAAAGGTGTATCTCCACTTATGACCCATACTGAAAGTTTAAAAACTCTTTTACAAGAACGTTTCAATGCCGGAGAAGTAAAATTTGAAATGGCGATGCGTTACCAAAACCCATCATTGGATTCTGTTTTAGCAAAGATGAAAAAGGAATTATATGATCAGATCATAATTATCCCTTTATTTCCGCAATATGCAAGTGCATCCACTGGCTCGGCTGTTGAAAAAGCAATGAACATCATCCGTAAATGGTGGGTAATTCCTGAAGTTAAAATTGTAAGTCAGTTTTACGACAATCCTTCTTTTATCGATGCCATTGTTGAGCGTACAAAAGCATTTGACTTAAAAGAATACGATCATATTTTATTCTCATACCACGGATTACCTGTTCGGCAAGTCGATAAGATTTACGAAGATGTAACAGATATGTGCCAGGACCACCCTTGCGAAAAAGAAATCAATGCCACCAACAAGTATTGTTACAAAGCAACCTCTTATGCGACAACGCGACTCATTGCTGAAAAACTGGGGTTAAAAGAATCCGATTACACCGTTTGTTTTCAATCACGATTGAATAAAAAATGGCTGGAGCCTTTTTCCGACAAAGTAGTTGAGGAATGGGGAAAAAAAGGAGCCAAAAAATTACTCGTTTTTAGTCCTGCTTTTGTGGCCGACTGTCTGGAAACTATAATTGAAATCGGAGAAGAATACCAAGGGATATTTAAAGAAAATGGAGGAGAAAGGGTTCAATTGGTTCCAAGTACAAATGATCATCCGCGATTTGTAGATTGTCTCGAAGAATTGGTCAGAGAAAGACTTTAAGCGATTCGATCAACTCCAATTACAACATAATAAAAAAATTGTCTTAACCGCCGAGACGGCATGAATTTTCTATACGATTACTTCAATTACATTTATATGGACGAACATTTTTTTCGTCCGGTGTGTAACTTTTTCCTAAAAACGAATTATTAAATAACGCACCTATCCCTATTGTGGATTAT
>CAIUKX010000290.1 GCA_903899795.1 uncultured Flavobacteriales bacterium | reverse complement strand
TGTGATGCTCCATTTCCCATACCAGCGATTTGATTACGTTGTGGATATGATTCGTGAAGCAGCGATTGATCCGAAAGTGGTTTCGATAAAAATCAATGTGTACCGTGTTGCGTATCATTCACAAGTTATGAAAGCCTTGATGAATGCAATCGGTAACGGAAAAGAAGTAACAGTTGTAATGGAATTACAAGCTCGTTTTGATGAGAAAAATAATATTTATTGGGCAGACCGACTGAAAGAAAATGGTGCGAAGGTATTGTACGGCTTGCCAAAATTAAAGATTCATTCAAAATTGATTCAAATTGCTCGTCATTCCAAAGGAAAAGAGCAGTTGATTTCGTATATCGGTACTGGTAATTTTAATGAGAAGACAGCTCGGATTTATGGGGATTTAGGGCTTTTTACTTGTGAACCAAGTATTTCTAGAGAAATCAAAAAAGTATTTCATTTGATTGAAAATCATTTTGAAAGAGGAATGTTTCGTCAACTCATGGTTTCCCCTTTTAACACGAGAAGAAAAATCACAACACTCATTGAAAATGAAATTCAGTTTGCCAAAAAGAAGAAAGTAGGAGGATTGATTCGGATGAAAATGAACAATCTGGTGGATCGAAAATTGATCGAAAAACTCTATGAAGCTAGTAATGCCGGAGTGAAAATAGAATTGATCATTCGTGGAATTTCTTGTATCGTTCCCGGCGTGAAAAAGCAAAGTGAAAACATCGAAGTCATTAGTATTGTGGATCGTTACTTAGAACACGCGCGTTTCATGATTTTCGGAAATGGAGGAAAACCAGTATATTACCTGACAAGTGCAGACTGGATGGAAAGAAATTTGGACAAACGAATTGAAGTTGGATGTCCTGTATTCAGTGAAAATCTACAGAAAGAATTGGATCTTATTTTCGATTATCAATGGAAAGGGAATAACAAAGCACGTATTATTGATAAAAAACAAATCAATACCTATCGTCCGAAAGAAAATGGAGTATCTTTCCATTATCAGGAGGAAATGTATCGTCATTATGCGATGAAAGGATTGGAATAGTTAATTTTGGTGTTAGTCATTAGATTGATCGTAAACAACAATTTTTACAATTCAACATTCAAAATCATATATGTTTATCGATACGCATACACATCTTTTTTCCGAATCTTTCAACGATGACCGTGATGAGGTCGTTCAGCGAGCCATAGCATCGGGAGTAGAAAAATTATTATTACCGAATATTGATGGTTCTTCTATCGAAGCTATGCATCAACTGGCGGCTAAATATCCTGATAATTGCTATGCAATGATGGGACTTCACCCCGGATCGGTTAATAGTGATTGGAAAAAACAGTTGACGGAAGTTGAAAAGCACCTGTTTTCACAAAAATATGTTGCCGTAGGTGAAATCGGGATGGATTTGTATTGGGATAAAACGTTCATTTCAGAACAAGCGGAAGCTTTTCGACAACAAGTCATTTGGGCGAAAGAACTGAAACTTCCCATTGTCATTCATGCACGTGAAGCATTTGATGAAATATTTGAAATCGTAGACGAATTGAATGATTCGGATTTGACCGGTATTTTTCATTGTTTTACTGGAACCTTCGAACAAGCGCAGCATATTCTGACTTATGGAAATTTCAAATTGGGGATAGGAGGGGTCCTGACTTATAAAAAAGCAGAACTCGATAAAGTAATCGAAAAAATCGCGATTGATCACCTTGTACTTGAAACGGATTCACCTTATTTACCTCCGGTTCCACATAGGGGAAAACGAAATGAAAGCAGTTATCTCTTGCACATAGCAGAACGATTGGCGGATGTCTATCAAATCAGTTTAAAAGAAGTTGAGGCTATAACAACACGTAACGCCAAAGAAATTTTTAAATTAGCTGACTAATAGACAAACGTGATGCAGCAAAAGCCCAAATTATTGATCGTATACACTGGCGGAACCATTGGAATGATCAACGATCCAAAGACCGGTCAATTAATCAGTTTTGACTTCAATCACATCTATCATCATGTGCCTGAACTGGAACGATTGAATGTACAATTGGAAACGGTGAGTTTTGAAATTCCGGTCGATTCCTCTGAAATGAATCCCTTACTTTGGAAGGAAATTGCTGAAATGATCCATTTGAATTATGACAACTACGATGGGTTTGTGGTGCTTCACGGTTCGGATACGATGGCGTATACTGCATCAGCTTTGAGTTTCATGCTTCAAAATTTGTCGAAACCTGTGATCTTAACCGGTTCGCAATTACCGATCGGAACGATTCGCACGGATGGAAAAGAGAACTTAATTACAGCGATAGAAATTGCTGCAAGTAAGAATAGCCAAGGAGAAAGTATTGTAAAAGAGGTGGCTGTCTATTTTGAGTATTCGTTGTATAGAGGAAACAGAAGTTCAAAAGTTTCTGCGAATCAATTTGAAGCGTTTAGTTCTCCCAATTACCCGGAGTTGGCAGTAGCCGGGGTTGAAATCGATTATAATTTGGAACGATTACTAGTGCCGAAAAAAGAAGGGTTGAAATTATTTACCAACTTTGAAAATCATGTAGCTTTACTAAAGATCTTCCCTGGTTTTGCTGCCAATGTATACAAAAATCTGTTCGATATTCATCAGGTGAAAGGGATTATCATGGAAACATTCGGAGCAGGCAATGCACCAAGCAGTGATGATTTCCGTCAATTGATCGGGACTTACATTCAGAATGGAGGAATAGTACTTAACATTACGCAATGCAGTTCAGGAAGTGTGCAACAGGGTAAATACGAAACCAGTTCCTTTTTTGATAAAATAGGTGTTATTTCCGGAAAAGATATGACGACAGAAACAGCCATCGCTAAAATGATGTATTTGCTGGGAAGTGAAAGTTCCAAAGAAGAGATTCTTAAAAAATTACCTATATCATTGGTTGGTGAACTTTCTGAATGATATTGAATCCTTGATTTAGGAACTTGTTTTTTCAATATTTCCTTTAAGGATAGGGATTAATCCATCCTCAAACATCTAAAATCAAAAATTATTATGTATTTTCGCGTCCCAATAAAAAGGAGAGGTGTCCGAGTGGTTGAAGGAGCACGCCTGGAAAGTGTGTATACGCCAAAAGTGTATCGGGGGTTCGAATCCCTCTCTCTCCGCAGTTGTAAACCGTAAGCGTTTGATTTGAAAATGTTTACGGTTTTTTGTTTTAATAGATTGTACGATTTTTGTACGGTTGTCTTGTTTGGTTCTATGAAGGCTATTCATTTTCCATTAATCGATTATAGAATTCTTGATGGAATTGTACAGGATTAATTTCTAAAGCATGACATAATTTGGTGATCCAGTATATTGATGGACATCTTTCACCTCTTTCGTAACTGGAAATGTTTTGTGAATTTATATTCATCAAAGCAGATAATTCAGCTTGTGTAAGATTTTTACTTTCTCTAAAAGTTTTAATTTGAGTTCCAAGAATAATATTGAATTTCTTTTTGTCCATCAAGGCAAAATCGAAATATTCCACCACTAAAAAGTAACACAATTGTGTTATGTTACTATATTTGTTCCTAACCGTAATAAAAATACTATGAGAAAATTAAAAAATATGTTATGCTTATTTATCGCATTAACT
>CAIUKX010000289.1 GCA_903899795.1 uncultured Flavobacteriales bacterium | reverse complement strand
GATGTTGCAAACGATAGTGTACATGATGTTTTCGCACGTGTAACAGCTACGTAGAACAAACGTCGCTCTTCTTCCAATTCACTTCTGGAATGCAAAGCCATCTGTGATGGAAAAAGGTTTTCTTCCAGTCCGACCAAATACACATGTTCGAATTCCAAACCTTTGCTCGAGTGAATGGTCATCAATGTAACATGATTTTTATTGTCATCATCCTGATGGTCAACATCGGTCAATAATGCTACGTCGAGCATGAATTCTGATAGTGATTTTGATTGATCTTCTTCTTGTGATACCGTAAATTCTTTAATCCCAGCCAATAAAGCTTCAACGTTTTGGTAGCGTTCAATTTCTTCAGGACCTTTGTCTTTATCAGCGTGCAGATCTTTCAGAATACCGGATGATTTAGCGATTAACTTTGCCAAGTCGAAGGCATTCATGCTCTCTAGCTGAGCGTTGAAGCTTTTGATCATCGTCACAAACTCATAAATCTTGGTTTTTGTACCTTGATTCAATGCAACCGGATATTTATTGAAATCTTCAATGACTTCCCAAATAGAAACACTGTATTGATTCGCAGCGATGATGATATTTTCAATCGACGTTTTTCCAATTCCCCGCAATGGATAATTGATAACCCTTTTGATTGCTTCCTCATCTCTTGGATTGGTCGTCAAGCGGAAATAAGCGAGAATATCCTTGATTTCTTTCCGTTGGTAAAAGGAAAGTCCCCCGTAGATTTTATAAGGAATGTTTAATTTTCGAAGCGATTCCTCAAATGCACGCGACTGTTTATTGGTTCGGTACAAAATCGCAAAGTCACTGTATGGAATTCCGTTCCCTTGTTTAAGATCATAAATCTTATTGGTAATGATTTTTCCTTCTTCGTTATCAGTTAGACTTCGGATGACATCGATTTTGTCACCATCATCATTGTGCGTCCAAACGTTTTTTTGAATTTGATCTTGGTTTCTTCCAATCACACTGTTCGCTGCTTCAACAATGTTTTTTGTACTTCTGTAATTTTGCTCCAGCTTGTACATTTTGAAATCCGGATAATCGTTTCTGAAATTCAGGATATTTTGAATATTTGCACCGCGGAAGGAGTAGATACTTTGTGCATCGTCACCTACCACACAAATATTTTCATAAACCGCCGCCAATTTCTTGACGATGAGGTATTGTGCATAATTGGTATCCTGGTACTCATCCACCAGAATATATTTGAATTTTTGCTGATAGTAAGCCAGTACATCCGGGAAGTCCCGCAAAAGAACATTTGTTTGATACAATAAATCATCGAAATCCATTGCTCCTGACTTGAAACAACGTGATGCATAAGCTGCGTAAATCCTAGCTATTTCAGGACGTTTGGTTTGATGGTCTTCTTCTAATATCTCTTTGTTTTGAGCATATGCTTCAGGAGAAATCAAATTGTTTTTAGCTGAAGAGATCCGTCCCAATACATTACTTGGTTTGTATAATTTTTCATCCAGGTTAAAACCTTTGACGATTTCTTTGAGTAAACTTTTAGAGTCCTGTGTATCGTAAATAGTGAAGTTGGTCGGATATCCCAAACGATCTGCATTGAAACGAAGAAGACGTGAAAAAACGGAGTGGAAAGTTCCCATTGTGATGTTTCGTGCTTCGCTTCCCCCAACGATTTTGCCGATTCTGTCTGTCATTTCACGGGCTGCTTTATTGGTAAAGGTCAAAGCCATAATATTGAAAGGATCGATTCCTTGTTCTAGCATGTAAGCGATCCGGAAGGTAAGCACCCGCGTTTTACCGGAGCCTGCACCTGCAATGACCATTGTTGGACCGTATATATTTTCAGCTGCTTCCCGCTGACTGTTGTTTAATTCGTCTAAGTAACTCATTTCTTATTTTTTGAGATTCAAGACTATAAGATTATCTGCGATGCTGCTTTCGCGGTCAAGATGTTAAGACTAAAGGATATAAAAAATCGTTTGACTGTCTTTACCGATTCACCTATTTTTAGTCTTTTGTCTTATCTCTTTTAGTCTTATGTCTAAAGAACAAAGGTATAAAACAACTTCTAAGGATTTTTTTGAATCAAAAGAAGATTTTGAAATTTTACTAACAAATACATTATTCATAATTATTTTGATAGATTCTAAATTAGAAGGCAATAGATTGAAGTAAATACACCCTAAAATATTGATTCTTCTATGCTTGCGAAATATATTCAATTATTCCCCGCATTAAATAGTAGTAAATTTGTTTTCATAAGTTAAAAATCTCTAAATTTGCCCGTCTATCGTGTTAATAAATTAAAAATATAGAGTATGACTTCACCCAATGATTACTTACCAATTCTTATACAAGCCGCTGTGGCTATAGGATTTGTTGTGTTTGTATTGTTCGTAACACACGTTCTCGGTCCGCGATTAAAATCAAAAACAAAGAATGCAAACTTTGAATGTGGGATTGAAGAAAGTGGAAATGCACGTTTCCCGGTTTCAGTTCGTTACTTTTTGACAGCCATCTTATTTGTTTTGTTCGATGTAGAGGTGATTTTTTTCTACCCTTACGCTGTCAACTTCAAATCATTAGAGTTAGAAGGACTTTTAGCAGTGATTATGTTCGTTGCTTTCTTCTTGTTAGGATTTATCTATGTACTTAAAAAAGGAGCACTCGAATGGGAAAAGTAACATTAGATGCAAAATTAGAAACGATCAACGGTCAAGGTTTTCAATTAACCAGTATTGATAAAGCGATCGGTTTGGCAAGAGCAAATTCCTTATGGCCTTTGCCGTTTGCGACTTCATGTTGTGGTATCGAGTTCATGGCTACCATGGGAAGTAACTACGATTTAGCTCGTTTTGGAATGGAAAGAATGTCTTTTTCTCCAAGACAAGCCGATTTATTGATTGTTGCAGGAACGATTTCAAAAAAATTAGGTCCCGTTTTGAAAAAAGTATACGAACAAATGGCAGAACCGAAATGGGTTCTTTCCGTTGGTGCATGTGCTTCAAGCGGTGGTATTTTTGACACGTACAGTGTTCTTCAAGGTATTGACAGAGTAATTCCGGTGGATGTTTACGTTCCTGGTTGCCCTCCGCGTCCGGAACAAATCATTGACGGGATTATGAAAATTCACGAAATGGTGAAAAATGAATCACTTCGCAGAAGAAATTCATCCGAATACAAAGACATGTTAGGTACTTTTAATATTGAATCAGATGGCGAGTAAACTGACAAACGAAGAAGTATATACTTTATTGAAAAATGCTTTTGGAGATAAAGTGGGCGAAATGCTAACACCGTTTGATTTATTGACGGTTGAAGTAGCTGCTGAATCTGCAAATGCCATTATTGAGTGGTTGAAAAAAGATGAAAAATTACAGGTTTCTTATTTGACAGTTTTGGGAGGTGTTCATTACCCGGAAGATAAAGGTCGTGAAATTGCTGTCGTTTATCACTTGCACAGTTTGGTAAACAATTTCAGAATTCGTTTGAAAGCATTTTTACCGATTGAAAATCCAACAATTGCTACGATTACCTATTTATATGTTGGAGCTAATTGGATGGAAAGAGAGACATTCGATTTCTATGGTGTTATTTTCGCAGGACATCCGAACTTGAAAAGAGTTTTGAATGATGATTCCATGGATTATTTTCCGATGCGAAAAGAGTATCAGTTGGAAGATGCTACGAGAGAAGATAAGGACGATCGCTTCTTTGGAAGAGAATAAAAGATACTGCTATGAGTAACGAAAACGAAGATTATTTAGAAGAATACAAGCAAGATCGTTTATCACATGAAACGATTGACGGTGATCTTGCTACTTTGAATCTAGGTCCGACGCATCCCGCTACACACGGAATTTTTGAAAATATTTTGACGGTTGACGGTGAAAAGATTTTGGATGCTGTTCAAACAGTAGGATACATTCACCGTGCTTTTGAGAAAATTGCTGAACGAAGACCTTATAATCAAATTACAACACTTACAGATCGATTGAACTATTGTTCATCGCCAATTAATAACATTGGTTGGGCCTTGACAATGGAAAAATTAATCGGTTGCGAAGTTCCGAAACGAGTTGATTACATGCGTGTGATCATTATGGAGTTGGCTAGAATTAACGACCACTTGATTTGTAACTCGGTAATCGGTGTAGATACAGGAGCTTTAACAGGATTTACTTACTTGTTTCAGCAAAGAGAAGCTATTTATGAGCTTTTTGAAGAAGTTTGCGGTGCTCGTTTAACGACGAATATGTGTCGTATCGGTGGTTTTGAAAGAGATTTTTCTAAAACTTTCTGGACGAAGTTAGATGCATTTTTGCTTAATTTCCCAAAGGTTTTTACAGAATTTGATAACTTATTATCGCGTAACCGAATCTTCATGGATCGTACGATTGGTGCAGGACCTATTTCGGCAGAAAGAGCATTGGAATATTCATTTTCAGGTCCAAATTTGAGAGCTGCAGGTGTAGATTATGATGTTCGTGTCATGAATCCTTATTGCTCATACGAAGATTTTGATTTCATTATTCCTGTAGGTTCGCAAGGAGATACATACGACCGTTTTCAGGTTCGTCAGGAAGAGATTCGCCAGAGTTTATCGATTATCAAACAAGCGATAGCAAAAATGCCTGAGGGTCCTTATCATGCGGGTCTACCTGAATTTTATTTACCTCCGAAACAAGATGTGTATGAGAAAATGGAAGCATTGATCTACCACTTCAAAATAGTAATGGGAGAAACTCCGGTTCCGGTTGGTGAAATTTACCAATCAGTTGAAGGAGGAAATGGAGAATTAGGATTCTATTTAATCAGCGATGGTGGACGTTCACCTTACCGTTTACAGTTCCGTCGCCCTTGTTTTATTTATTACCAGGCATATCCGGAAATGATCAAAGGTCAAACCATCAGTGATGCAGTTTTGACCTTGAGTAGTATGAATGTTATCGCAGGTGAATTGGACGCATAGATCATGATAAGTACACTAGAAACACAAGCAAAAAGACCTCCTTTCAGTGCTGAAAAGATGGAAGAGGTGCAAGGAATCATCAAACAGTTTCCAGAAGGAAGACATAAAAGTGCCCTTCTTCGTATTCTGCACATCGCAGAAGAAGAGTTTGGAGGATGGTTAAGTCCTGAAACAATGGATTATGTTGCTGGAATTTTGAACATTAAACCAATTGAGGTATATGAAGTAGCGACTTTTTATACCATGTTTAATTTGGAACCAACAGGGAAATTTGTTTTTGAAGTTTGTCGTACGGGGCCATGTATGTTGGTGGGAAGTGATGACATTATTGAATACATCAAAACGAAATTAGGAATCTCAAAAGTTGGTGAAACTAGCGCTGACGGAATGTTCACGTTGAAAACAGCTGAATGTCTGGGAGCATGTGGTTACGGGCCGATGCTTCAGTGCGGAAAGCAGTATCACGAACATTTGACACCTGAAAAAGTTGATGCTTTGATGGACGAATACAGAGCAAAATATACATCCACAAATAGTCAAAACTAATGGGAAGAAAATTACTATTAGAACACGTTGACGTTCCTGGAATTGAAACGTATGATGTTTACCGCAATCACGGTGGATATAAATCAGTAGAGAAAGCATTGAAAACAATGTCGCCTCAAGAAGTTGTGGAAGAAGTTCAAAAATCGGCCTTGAAAGGTAGAGGAGGAGCTGGTTTCCCAACAGGAATGAAATGGTCTTTCTTGGCTAAACCGGAAGGTGTTCCAAGATATTTGGTTTGTAACGCTGACGAAAGTGAGCCGGGTACATTCAAAGACCGTTACTTGATGGAAAAACTTCCTCATTTGATGGTGGAAGGAATGATTACATCTAGCTATGCTTTGGGAGCAAATACTTCGTATATCTACATCCGTGGAGAATATATGTTCGTATTGGAAATTCTTGAAAAAGCGATCGCAGAGGCGTATGCAAAAGGTTGGTTAGGAAAAAATATTTTGGGTTCAGGTTACGACTTGGATTTATATGTTGCTCCGGGTGGAGGTGCTTACATTTGTGGTGAAGAAACTGCTTTGTTGGAATCTTTGGAAGGAAAAAGAGGAAATCCTCGTATGAAACCACCATTTCCTGCTATCAAAGGATTATATGGTTGTCCAACCGTTGTAAACAATGTTGAAAGTCTTTGTACAGTTGTTCCTATTATCAATATTGGAGCAGACGAATACTTGAAAATAGGTACTGAAAAAAGTTCCGGAACAAAATTGATTTCTGCTTGCGGAAACTTGGTTCGTCCGGGAGTATATGAAATAGAAATGGGAATCACTGTAGAAGAATTTATCTACGGAGATGAGTGGTGCAGAGGAATTGCAAATGGCAAGAAAATCAAGGCTTTGATTCCGGGTGGATCTTCCGTTCCGATTTTACCAGCTCACTTGATTACCAAAACAGCTGCAGGTGAAACACGTTACATGAGTTACGAAAGTTTATCCGATGGTGGTTTTGCATCCGGTTCTATGTTAGGTTCTGGTGGATTTATCGTTTTTGATGAAGATCAATGCATCGTTCGAAATACATGGAATTTTGCTCGTTTCTATTCGCATGAATCGTGTGGACAATGTTCACCTTGTCGTGAAGGAACAGCTTGGATGGAGAAAGTACTTCACCGTTTGGAAACAGGAAAAGGAAACATGCGTGATATTGATTTATTGGCTGATATCAACAAGAAAATAGAAGGTAATACAATTTGTCCACTAGGTGATGCTGCTGCATGGCCGGTTGCCGCTGCGATTCGTCACTTCCGTGAAGAGTTCGAATGGCATGTTACACATCCTGAAGAGGCTGTGAAACGCAATTATGGATTATTGAAAACACCTGAAATAACATTATAAATTTACAACTATGATCAAAGTAACGATTGATGATATAGAAATAGAAGTAGAGGAAGGAACTACGATCTTGAACGCTGCTCGTATGATCGGCGGAGATGTTGTTCCACCTGCTATGTGCTATTACAGTGCTCTTCCCGGAACGGGAGGAAAATGTCGTACTTGTTTGGTAGAAGTTGCTGCAGGTTCAACAAAAGATCCACGTCCAATGCCGAAATTAATGGTTTCTTGCTCAACGCAGGTGATGGATGGAATGATCGTTAAAAACAAAACGAGCGAGCGCGTAATTGAAAACCGTGCTGGTGTTGTTGAGTTTTTATTAGCGAATCATCCGTTGGATTGTCCTGTTTGTGACCAGGCTGGAGAATGTGATCTTCAAAATTTAGGTTTTGAAAACGGTAAAGAAGCTACGCGTTACGAAGAAGAAAGAAGAACATTTGAACCAATCGATATTGGTGATCATATCAAATTAAACATGAATCGTTGCATCCTATGCTACAGATGTGTTCATGTTGCGAATCAATTGACTGATCAACGTGTTCATGGTGCTCTACACCGTGGAGATCATACGGAAATCAGTACGTATATTGAAAAGGCAATCGATAATGATTTCTCAGGAAACATGATCGATGTATGTCCGGTTGGTGCTTTGACAGATAGAACAGCTCGTTTCAAAAGCCGTGTTTGGTTTTTGAACCCGATGAATGCTACGTGTGAATGTACAAAGTGTTCCGGTAAAGCTGTGGTTTGGATGTTCGGAAAAGAAGTCTACAAAGTGACCACACGTCAGGATAAATACGGAGAAGTAGAACAAGTGGATGGTAAACCTCAATGGCTTTGCGATGAATGTCGTTTCGATAAAAAAGATGTTTCCAAATGGACTATTGAAGGAGCGCGTCACATCGACCGTCATTCGGTGATCTCACAAGGACATTACGAAAAACCAAATCCGTTGGATAACAAACCAAAAAATATTAAATAATGGAATCAGGATTATTTATAGAGAAACTTATTTTGGTTTTGGTACTGTTTGCAGTTTCCCTGGGAATTGCAATGTATTCAACCTATTTGGAACGTAAAGTTGCAGCTTGGTTTCAAGACCGTGTAGGACCGGACAGAGCTGGACCTTGGGGACTTTTGCAACCGCTTGCAGATGGTGGTAAAATGTTCTTCAAAGAAGATTTTATTCCTTTTCATTCTGATAAATGGTTGTTCATCATTGCTCCGGGAATCGCCATGTTTGTATCATTAGTGACAGGTGCTGTTATTCCATGGGGACCTGAATTGGTCTTGGAAAGCGGACATACCATAGCTTTACAGGTAGCGAACGTTAACATCGGAATTCTTTTCATCATGGGATTTGTTTCCATTGGTGTGTATGGAATCATGATCGGTGGTTGGGCATCGAATAACAAATACTCTTTGTTTGGTGCCATCCGTGCATCATCTCAAATGATTTCGTATGAGTTGGCAATGGGAGTTTCCGTTATCACAATTGTAATGATGAGTGGAAGTATGGGAATCAATGACATTGTAACTTCACAACATGGTTTTTGGGACAATGGATGGTTTACTTGGTATGCATTTAAACAACCGATAGCTTTCTTGATTTTCTTCATTTGTGCATTAGCAGAATGTAACAGAGCACCTTTCGATTTAGCAGAATGCGAAAGTGAGTTGATCGGTGGATACCACACAGAATATGGATCGATGAAATTAGGATTCTTCCTTTTTGCTGAGTATACCAATATGTTCATCTCTTCAGCAGTTATCGCAGCATTGTTCTTTGGGGGGTATAACTTCCCGGGAATGGATCACTTCTCAGGATGGGCGTTGACATTGATCGGAACAGGAGTATTCTTCGCTAAGATTGTATTCTTCATTTTCGTATTCATGTGGATTCGTTGGACATTACCACGTTTCCGTTACGATCAATTGATGCACTTGGGATGGAAAAAATTGATTCCGCTTGCATTGATAAATATGTTGATCACTGCAGTAATCATTGCCATTTCGGAAGGTTGGTTCAGCAAATAGTGAAAGTTTAATAGTGCCTATAATAAAGAACTATGCAAAGTTTAACAAATAGAAGTAAAATGGTTTCCGACAAGAAAATGACTTTTCTTGAGAAACTGTATTTACCGGCCATTTTTGGTGGTATGATTATCACGGCAAAGCACTTGTTTCGTAAAAATAACACCATCAAATATCCGGAAGAACAACGTGTTTTTGCGCCTGTTTACCGTGGACAGCATGTCTTGAAACGTGATGAGCAAGGAAGAGAAAACTGTACAGCTTGCGGATTGTGTGCTGTAGCATGTCCAGCTGAAGCAATCACAATGGTTGCGAATGAACGTAAAAAAGGAGAAGAACATTTATACCGTGAAGAAAAATACGCTGAAGTATATGAAATCAACATGTTGAGATGTATTTTCTGCGGATTGTGCGAAGAAGCTTGTCCGAAAGAAGCCATTTTTCTGACAGACCGAATTGTGAAAACAGACGACAACCGTCCGGATTTCGTGTATGGAAAAGATCGCTTGGTAGAAGATGTGAATAATAGAATTGATGTTTCAAGACGTCAGTTAACAGGTAAACGTAAAGAGAAATGAGTATAGAAATAATCGCATATATTTTAGGTGGTCTGACGATTGGCTCCGCGCTGATGGTTATTTTGAGTCCACACCCTGTTCGAAGCATTCTTTATTTGGTGGTAACCTTCTTTTTGATTTCTGCGAATTATGTTTTGATGAATGCCCAGTTTTTGGCAATCGTTAACATCATTGTGTACGCCGGAGCAATCATGGTTTTGTTTCTCTTCGTTTTGATGATGTTGAACTTGAGCAAAGAAAATGAACCGAAAGGGTCTATTCCGATGAAAGCAGCAGCAGTTATTGCCGGCGGATCTTTATTGACTGTTTTGGTAGCTGCCTTGAGAAAAGGTACTGTTCAAGAAACTACATCTATTGCTGATGATCAGGGATTGGTGAAAAGTTTGGGACATGAGTTGTTTACAACGTATGTAATTCCATTTGAAGTTTCTTCGGTTTTGTTTATCGCAGCAATCGTTGGAGCAGTTCTTTTAGCTAAACGTGAAAAACAAATAATCGAATAAGTATGATACTAGCATCTATTTTTCAAACTGTTTCCATTCAATACTACTTAGTATTGGCGACAGTTCTATTCATCATCGGTGTGATCGGTGTATTGACGCGCAAAAATGCCATCATCCTTTTGATGTGCATCGAGTTGATGTTGAATGCTGTGAATCTTCTTTTGGTTGCGTTTTCAACGTATTTCGGAAAATCTGACGGACAATTATTTGTCTTTTTCATTATGGTCGTAGCTGCTTCGGAAGCAACGGTTGGATTATCAATCCTTGTATTGATTTACCGTAATGCAAGATCAGTAGATATTGGCTTATTTAACAAATTAAAAGGATAATCAGCATGTCGATAGAACAATTAGTACCGCTCATTTTAGCATTGCCATTGATTGGTGGTGTCATCAACGGTATCTTCGGAAAAAACTTACCCAAACAAATTGTTGGTTCACTTGCGACAATTGCCATGTTTGCTTCCTTCGGGATCGCTTTATTGGTGTTTTCACAATTGCACGAAGCGAAGACGATCAACTTGTTTACGGTATTGCATTTGGAGAATATCACATTGAATGCTCGTTTATTGGTAGATAATCTTTCCATCTGGATGGTGTTGATCATCACAGGTGTAGGTTCATTGATTCACTTGTTCTCAATGGGGTACATGAGTCACGATGAAGGATACTACAAATTCTTCACCTATTTGAACTTATTTGTCTTTGCCATGTTGATCCTGGTATTGGGAAGTAATTACTTCATGCTCTTCTTCGGATGGGAAGGAGTAGGGATTTGTTCTTACCTATTGATTGGATTCCACTACAGCGATGCTGAGAAAGGAATGTTAAACGGATTAGCTGCTCGAAAAGCGTTCATCATGAACCGGATCGGTGATTTGGGAATGTTGATCGGTTTATTCTTGTTACTGGCTCAGTTCGGAACATTGGAATATACAGAATTGGCAGATAAAATCATCATTGATCAAGTTCCGGTTACGACTTGGATGATGTTCGGAATCACACTTTGTTTGTTCATTGGAGCGACAGGAAAAAGTGCTCAGATTCCATTGTTCACCTGGTTGCCGGATGCGATGGCGGGACCAACACCGGTTTCAGCTTTGATTCACGCAGCGACGATGGTAACAGCAGGGATTTTCTTGGTGGTTCGTTCTAACTTCTTGTTCGAACATCCGGGAGCTGAAATGACAAAAGACATCATGTTGTATATCGGATTGGCAACTTCTTTGGTTGCAGCGTTCATTGCACTTCGTCAAAACGATATCAAAAAAGTATTGGCTTATTCAACCGTTTCTCAATTGGGATTATTGTTTGTTTCTCTGGGAATGGGAGCGTATACGGCTGCGATGTTCCACGTTACAACACACGCTTTCTTCAAAGCATTGTTGTTCTTAGGTTCAGGTAGTGTGATCCACGCGATGTCCGATGAACAGGATATCCGTATGATGGGAGGTTTGAAGTCTAAAATTCCTGTAACACATATTACATTCTTGATCGGTACATTGGCAATTTCAGGTTTCCCGTTGATGTCAGGTTTCTACTCCAAAGATGAGATCATCGGTCATGCTTTCGAGCATAGCACATTGATCTATGTTTTATTGATGATCAGTGCCATGTTAACAGCGATCTATATGTTGAGAATGTACTTCGTGGTTTTCCATGGTTCATTCAGAGGAACAAAAGATCAGGAACATCATTTACACGAAAGTCCGCCTTCGATGACACTTCCGTTAATTGTTCTGGCTGTTCTTTCCATTTTCGGAGGAATCTTGAACCTTCCTGGAATTTTCTTAAAAAACGGGACACATTGGTTGTCGCACCATTTAGCGCATAACACAAGAGGATTGGATTTGATCCAACATTCCGAAATGAGTGCCAATACCATTTTAGGATTAATGGCAGTGGCTGTAGCAGCTTTCTTATTGGTTTTGATCATTACCTACAGAGTTTATGTAGTTCGACCGCAATTGCCGGTAAACGATGAACAATTGAGAGGTTGGGAATTGACTTCCGCTAACAAATTGTATTTCGATGAAATATACAACACATTATTTGTTCGTCCGATTGAATGGATGTCGGTGAAAGGACATCAGGTATTCGAATTGGTGATTTTGAATGGAATCATTTCAGGATCTACCAAAACCATTGAATATTCAGGCGAATTAGTGAAAAAATGGCAAACCGGTAAAACGGATTGGTATATCTTATGGATGGTTTTCGGAATCGTCGGATTGGTTGTTTATTATCTTCTTACTGTAAATATATAAAGCTTTGGAACTTTTAATAATACCTTGTTTATTCGCTTTAATTGCGCTGGTTGTACCAAGTAATTTCATGCGACAATACGCATTAATCGGAGGAGCAGTTTCGCTCATTTTATCTGTCGTTGCGATGGTTTCATTTGATGTAACCGGATTCAAAACGATTTTCGATCCACACATGGTCACAAGTTTTGGTCTAACCTTCAAAATGGGGTACGACGGAATGAGTTTATTCATGGTGGTGCTGACGAATTTGATTACGTTCATCATCTTATTGAGTAACTACAACCGTACGTTGGCTACGAATAAATCATTTACCGCTTTGGTGTTCCTGATGCAGGCAGCTTTGGTAGGTGTGTTCACGGCATTCGACGGATTGATGTTCTACATCTTCTGGGAAATAACTTTGATTCCTGTATTCTTAATCGCTTTGTGGTTCGGTTCGTCCGAAAGAAAGAAAGCATTGATGAAATTCTTCATTTACACATTCGTAGGATCGTTGGCTATGTTAGCTTCTTTAATGGCTATCAAAGCAAGTGCAGCCACTTTTGCTCACGAAGATTTGGTAGCGGTTACCCTGACAGCGAAAGCAGCCTATTGGATTTTCGCAGGATTCTTCCTCGCGTTTGCCATTAAAATTCCTTTGTTTCCTTTCCATACATGGCAGCCGGATACCTATACAGCTTCACCGATGGCAGGAACCATGTTGTTATCCGCTTTGATGTTGAAAATGGCATTGTACGGAATGATTCGTTGGTTAGTTCCATTGGCTCCTGAAGCATTGCCGGATATGACCAAAATAGTTGTTGTATTAGGAATTATCGGAGTTGTTTACGCAGGAGTTTTGGCGATCAAACAATCGGATATCAAGCGCTTGTTTGCTTTCGCATCGATCAGTCACGTTGGTTTGATTGCAGCAGGAGCAATTTTGATTTCTCACGATAACTGGTCAGCGGTATTCATTCAAATGGCCAACCACAGTTTGGTAGCAGTTGGATTGTTCTTAGCGGCAGACATTTTCGAACAACGATTAGGAACACGTAACCTGAATGATTTGGGAGGTATTGCGAAACAAGCTCCGAAATTTGCATTCATGTTCGGTGTATTGGCATTGGCTTCCGTTTCCGTTCCGCTCTCCAGTGGATTCATCGGAGAATTCATGTTGTTGAAAGGAGTTTATTCCTACAACTGGTTAGTGGGTGTAATCGCAGGAACAACCCTGATCATCGGAGCCGTTTATACATTACGCGCTTACCAGTTGAGTATGTTCGGAGCACCAAAAGCTTCGCCTTTCGCTGATTTAGCTTTGAACGAGTGGCTGGCATTTTTGATCATCATGGTGTTGATCCTTGTTTTCGGAGTATATCCGCAGGCGATGATCGATTTCGTAGGACCAAGCATCGACAACTTGATTCAAACAATTAAATAAGATTAATACTTTAGATAAAGAATATGGACGCTCTTATAGTCATTTTTATTACCGGTTTAATTTCCCTCTTTGTTGCTTTCATGAGAAAGCCGATGTTGGTTTTAGGTACATCGCTTCTTGGATTGCTCATTGCTGCGGCTTTGTTGTTGAATCAATGGAATCATCCTTACAATTTACTGGCATACAAAGGTCTTTCCTTTGATCACACCGCGATTTCATATTCGCTGGTTGCAGTTTTGTTTACTTTCTTATCCATTCTTGTAGGTTACAAGTCCTTCAAAGAGCAATTGGATCACACCGGAGATTACGTAGCCTTGTTCTTGTTTTCATTAACAGGAGCACTGTGTATAGTTTCATTCACCGATATGTTCATGTTCTTCATTGGCTTGGAAATCCTTTCCATTCCGATTTATGTATTGGCAGGAAGTAAAAAGAAAGACGCTTATTCAGCAGAAGCTTCCTTGAAATACTTCTTGACAGGAGCATTCGCAACAGGAGTTTTATTATTCGGAATTGCGTGGGTATACGGAGCAGTAGGATCATTTGATTTGAATGAAATTGCGATGAATATCAATGCAGGCGAAACAGATTCTTCTTTGTTGAAAGTAGGAGTATTGCTGATCATGGCAGCTTTCTTGTTCAAAGTTGGTGCAGCACCGTTCCATTTCTGGAGTCCGGATGTATATGCAGGAAGTCCGACGGTTGTAACGGGTTACATGGCAGCTGTTGTGAAACTGGCGGCATTTGGAGCCTTTATGAAATTGTTTGGAAGCGTATTCCCGGCGATTCATGACTTCTGGGCACCGGCCTTGATGGTCTTGGCCATCCTGACCATGTTTGTAGGTAACTTGTCCGCTTTGGGACAATTGAAGTTCAAGCGACTTTTGGCGTATTCAAGTATTACACACGTAGGATATGCTTTATTGGCAATCATGACAGAAAGCCCGATGAGCGAGCAGAACTTATTGTTCTACCTGTTCTCGTATGGTTTTTCTATTCTGGCATTGATTACCATTTCAACGATCATCGACGACGAAGAAGACAACATTGAAGCATTCAAAGGCTTGGCGCGACGCAATCCAATCTTAGGATTTGTAGCAGTCTTGGCATTGTTGTCTTTAGCAGGTGTACCACCTTTGGTAGGATTCTTCGGAAAATACCTGATCTTCTCAGGAGCGATCTCTCAATACCCAACATTGGTGATCATTGCTATTGCTAACTCAGGAATTGGAAT
Source organism: uncultured Flavobacteriales bacterium (assembly GCA_903899795.1). Classification (GTDB taxonomy): domain Bacteria; phylum Bacteroidota; class Bacteroidia; order Flavobacteriales_D; family Crocinitomicaceae; genus CAIUKX01. Next base: position 2,509 of record CAIUKX010000289.1, on the reverse strand, counting down.
TTACTACTATTTGAAAATGATCATGACAGTGGCATCCAAAGAAGACAATACCAACACAGGTCACTTGGAAGTAACACCGATCCAATGGTTCGTAATGGCAGTTTGCGTTGCAGGCTTGTTGTTCGGCGGAGCAGTACTTGGATACTTGTAAGAAAAACTTTAAAAAGATATGGAAGCCTTCCCGATTGGGAGGGCTTTTTTTGTTTTTACATTTTTCAAATGAAGCAATTTACGTTAATTGCTTGAATTGGCTTAATCCCAAAATTGCGGAATACCGCGAAAAATAATGCGTAGTTATACTCTATTTTGTTTCGGTTTATGTCAGTAGTTTTGCAAGAAATTAATATTTTGATTATGAAGTTTTGCTTGTTTGCTTTATTAATGTCTGCTTTTACTGTTAGTGGACAAACATTCGAGAGAAAAGCAGTGTCAGTTGTATCTCAAAGAAGTATTTATCTTAACGGGGGAGTAAATGCTTCTTTTGGAGGAAAATCGAGAACCACAATTCCAATAACTTTACCAGAGAATACCGTTTCATGGTATTATAGTTTTTCAACTACACCGGGACAAAGTGGTGCTCAAAATCTAAATTTATTAGCTCAATTAGCTGCGTTGGCAATTGATCCTACCGGATTGACTAGTGATATTGTTTCATTAATTAAAATCCCTTCTGGTTCAGCTATAATTGAAGCATATTTGATGGATCAAGAAAATAGCGATGCTTTTCTTAGGAAAGTTGATTTGAATGGAGGAACATATTCTTTTTATAGAGAAGGAACACTTACTAATACTAAACATGCTGTAGTACCAATAAATAATTTTCCACAAGGAACACATTATTTGGGATTAAAAAACCCAAGTGAAATAGATGGCGTTAATATTTATCTTGAAGTAGTTGCAATTGTTTTAGAAGAATCGGAACAAGAAAGTGAAGCAGTAGCTATGGGGAATTTGGGTTGGAAAGCATTTGAAAGAGGCGATTATAATAAATGTATCGAGTTAAGTAAGAAAGCTTTGGAAATTGATAATACTTTAGGCGTTTTTCAATTCAATATTGCATTATCGTATCTCATTTTGGGACAAACAAAAATAGCATTAGACGAATATGTTAAAGCGATTGGAATAACAAAAAAACAGATGTCCCTAAGGATACATTCGAAGGTGCAATTGAGGATCTAAATGCGAATATGAGTAAGTTTCCATCTAAAGCTGATGCTGAAGATATTTTAAGTTTATTAGATGATGAACTGAAGAATTATCGATAACAGGACTAAGTTGTTTTAGATAAAATAGAGATGAATCGAAGAACGAGGAAATGATATCAATCGTAAAACCTGATTTACTTCATTGAGTTTTGAATGGTAAATAAAATTTTGAGGATTTATTCAAACACGACATTTAATTTCCCTTCAATCGGAATGGGAGTATTGTTGGCGGTAATTTTGAAGGAAATATGGAAATTTTTTATTTCACTAACATTGTTGTAATAAATCGTAACTGGAACTAGTTCGCTATTAAATGAATGTTTTAGAACTTTTAAATAATAATTGACACAATTATTATTTGTTATTGTAATAGTTTGTGAATTCTGTGTTGTTGTTGAATCATCAGATATTAGATTGTTAAATAAAGAACTGGGTTTTAGTTCACTCTCATTATTTGGAAAGAAGTCAATTCTTGATTTTGGTTTTCGAGGTGGTTCTGGTAATTTAGGTTCTTCGGCTTGGAAGCTTTTATTATCTCTTATACTAAAACCATCGGGAAAAATTAATTGAATATCAATTGCATCTGCTGGTGAAGTACCTTCATTTGTCAGTAAAAAATATAAATTGAAGGATAATGATTTTTTTTGATAATAGTCATAAGCAACTTCTCGACAGTGTTGCTCACAAACTTCATAGTATGTCAAGAGTTTTGTATTGTAACTATCAATTTGATCAGACGAAAGTGTTAATGAAGTTAGAGCGAAAATAGGATTTTGATTAGATTTTTGAATTAATGGAGTGCAAGATTTCAAACGGTACATCCTACGATCTGTAAATTCATCAATAGTTTTTATGTTCTTTTGTGGAATACATAATTTGATAAGTTCTGTGTAATTACTAAATTTTAAATCTAGCTTAGGCATGATAGATTTTAATTGATTATTTTCTTTTTGTAATTTTTTGATTAATTTTTGTTCTTCAGTTGATTCTTCGGGGAGCTTATACTTATCATCTAGGTTTATTGTCTGAATATTAAATCTTTTAGCCGAAATTCTGGGACCTATATCAGCAGAACATAAATAAATAATTGCTTCAGGATTTTCTCTCTGGTATTCTAGCATTGAAACTAATAATCGATGATCTTTTTCATAATAATTTAACTGGTAGTTTTCAAAAGTTTGTATTAGAGGCTTTGAATAAATAATTTCAATTGAAATCTGATCATTAATTATTAATGGATTGGACTCATTTAGTATTCTCTCAATGAATTTAAGGACAGTTTTAGCTCGATCACTTATTTTATC
>CAIUKX010000288.1 GCA_903899795.1 uncultured Flavobacteriales bacterium | reverse complement strand
TAGAATTATTTCAAATCAAGTGAATGAAACAGCTACATCTGGACATTACACTAAATCATTGAATGTTCAAAATATTGAAAAAGGAATCTATTTGGTGAGATTAAAATTGAATGATAAATCATTGCTAAAAAGATTGGTGATCGAATAATTCAAATGAGTATAAAAAAATCCCGGTAGAATTTCTATCGGGATTTTTTTATTTCTTTTTATTCTATTTTCCAGTCAAACTTGGACGACCAAATAAAAAATGCTTCTAATTCCTTGGGATGTTTTTTTAGCCATTTCTTTACATATGATTCCCCGGAAGAGGCGTAGACAACGTATCCAAATGTTTCCATCATCTTTTTATCTTTCATATCTACAAGGAATGGAGTATAATACTCCCAAAAGAATCCCGAATTTTTTTGTTCGCTATCATTAAGGAGTGAAGCTAAGGTTTCCATTTTCGAAACGAATTCATCTACTTCATTTTTCTTCTTGTGATCTTTTGTAAGTTGTAAACTAGCAGAAAGTTCTAAAATAAGCTCAGCACTTGAAAAATTATCAGGTTTGTTTTTTCCATCTGCCGTTGTGTCTCCCATCGTACTTGTGTCAAGGTTAATTGAGATTGTGTTTTTCCCTGTTTTTTTCGCATTTCCTCTTACAAGTGTTTTTAATACTTCGAGGTTTTCTTGTGCTCGTCTGCTTTCAGGTTCAACAGTGAAAAATCTACAATAGGCAAGAATTGCCGGTATTCTTTTATCTTGCAAATATTCAAGTCGTGCAATCGCATTGTGTGATCCGGCATGATCAGGATTGATCAGAACTGCTTTTTCAAAACAAAGTAAAGCATCCTCGTATTCTTTTTGAGAGAAAAGTGAAATTCCTTTGTTGAAATGCATCATAAAACTTTCAGGAAATTTTTTAATCCCTTCATCATAAATTTCAAGCGATTGATCTGTTTTTTTTAATCCATCCAATGCATTACCATAAGTGACATAAATGTTTTCCAATAGTTTGTCATTTTCGTGAGTAGCTATTGCTCTTGTACAACATTTAATTGCGTCGTCATATTTTTCCATAAGCATGAGCGAAAAAGCTTTTTCAGCGAGAGCGAGAAGATTGTCTTTGTCCAGTTCGAGAGCTTTGTTGTATTTAGAGATCGCATTTTGGTAGTCACCTTTATCGTGATAGGAAACTCCTTCTTTGACTAGTTTTTCTGCTTCCGTTTTGTTTTGGCCAAACGCAAAAAATGTGAAAAAGGTTAGGGTAAAAAAGATAAGTTTTTTCATTGTTTAAAGTTAAGTTAGATTAATGTTTTTTCATCTACCCATCGAATTGATACGGGAGTAAGACAAATTTAGAAAAACTATTTTATTCTGAAATAGCAATATAAAAAAAAAAACTCCTGCTTATGAGTCAGGTGCTCTAACCAACTGAGCTATAGGACCGTTGAATTAATTTTGGAAAAACAACCTTTTTCCTCAAATTCGGGTTGCAAATATAGCAGTATTAAATCTATTTGCAATAGGTTTTGCTTATTTATTTGAGTACTTAGTGAAATAAGGGTTTCAGAAG
>CAIUKX010000287.1 GCA_903899795.1 uncultured Flavobacteriales bacterium | reverse complement strand
GGAAACGAATGGAAAGCAAATTTCAGGAAGTTACTCATTCCAGTCATTGAAACAGGAAATCTACCCAAGGATATTGAAATAGCATTAGTTAATTCACTTGTAAGTCTCAAAGCATCATCCTGTACTGACATACATCTCTCACGTGTATTGATTCAATATGACGAAAATAAAGAAGGGGTTGAAATCTTAGAACGACTTCCGAAAAATACTATCTTTGCTCTCAACGGAAGAGAATTTATCAAGGGAGACCTTCGGCGAAAACGATTTCTGTGCGAGGAAGTGATCAGTAAACGGATGTTTTTAATCAATTCACTTGCAGAGGTCTACCCAATCGAAAAAAAATAATATGGAAAATAATTATTGCGTAATTATGGCTGGAGGTGTTGGCAGTAGATTCTGGCCAATGTCTACTTCTCAATGCCCTAAACAATTTTTGGATGTATTAGGAATTGGCAAATCACTGCTTCAAATGACTTATGAACGTTTGCTGAAAATTGCTCCAAAAGAAAATATTTACATTGTAACCAATGCCGGATATTCTGAATTAGTGAAGAATCAACTTCCCGATCTTCAGAATTATCAAATTCTGACTGAACCACTTCGAAAAAACACAGCACCTTGCATAGCATATGCTTCTGCAAAGATTTATGCAACAAACCCAAATGCAACGCTGATAGTAGCTCCATCGGATCATTTGATTCTAAAAGAAGACAATTTCATTCAAACACTGAATGTTGCTATAGAAGATGCAAACCAAGATGAACGTTTGGTCACATTGGGAATTAAACCTACCCGTCCTGATACTGGTTATGGTTATATTGAGTTTTCAGACGAAAGCGAAATCTTCCCGGGACAAGTTACACCCGTTAAACATTTCCGTGAAAAGCCAAGTAAAGAAATGGCTGAATTATTTCTGAAAAGTGGTAATTATTACTGGAACTCCGGTATTTTTATCTGGAGAGCTCAAAGTATTTTAAATGCATTAGAAAAATTCAAACCTGAATTGCATCAATTGTTTGCGGGAGATTTGAGCTTTTACAACACACCTCAAGAACAAGAAAATATCAATCGCTGTTTTACAAAATGTGAAGACATTTCAATCGATTTTGCGGTGATGGAAAATGCCAAGAATACAGATGTTGTCCTGGCAACTTTTGATTGGTCTGATCTGGGAACTTGGGGAAGTCTCTACACTCATTTGGATAAAGACTTCAATGGAAATGCTGTGATCGGCGATAACGTTCATATCATCAATTCAACCAATTGTATTGTCAATCTGCCCAACAACAAACTGGCATTGATCGAAGGATTAAACAATCACATTGTTGTCGAATCAGACAATATGTTGATGATTTTAAATCAATCAGACGAACAAAATTTGAAAAAATACTTGATCCCAATGGCTGAAAACAGTCCTGAATTTTTTAAATAGACTCTACCATTATCTGTGATTTTGCGATCGCGATCAAGACAAAAAAGCATTAATACGAAACAAGGCTCAAATTATCTTCGAGCCTTGTTTTTTTTGTGGTTAGGGTAAATCTAATGCCTAATGCCTAATG
>CAIUKX010000286.1 GCA_903899795.1 uncultured Flavobacteriales bacterium | reverse complement strand
TGATGAAAAGAATTTTTCTCTTAAACTCATAAGGATAAATTTAAAAGGCTTCAGTAGAAATACTGAAGCCTTTTAAATTCCCAAAAAGAGATTCGAGCCACCGACTACCTCTTTGATATAATATAATGTAGATTTTTATTTATTATTTTGAGGATAAAGCTCAAGCCATATTTCATCTTTCTTTAGAAGAAGCGAATTAAAATATTTTGAATAACCAGCTATTAATGATAATATAGTTGCGGAATCAACAAATGAAGACATAATATGGTTATCTAAAAGTTCTTTTTTTAACAATTTACTATCATCGAACCAATTTTGAGTAGGATATTCAATTAAGTTTATTTTAGATTCAGCTATAAGGTCAAACATATTTTCAAATATGTCTCTTTTTTTCTCATTTCCTTTTACGACTTTTATCAACCAAAAAGATGTACTTATATAGCCATCAACAGCTTTTAATTTGTTTTCTAATTGCGATTTAACTGAATTTGAAAGATCAAATTGATTTGATATAAATCTTTGTAATAAAATTAAGTGATTACTTAGAAAATTGATTCTAGTTGATTTTTTTACAAAATATCTTAGCTTCAAATATTCCCATCCTTCAATTTCAAAATTATTTTTCATTTAATAAAAATATAAAATAAGCACGCAAAAAGCACGCAATGAAATAAAAAAGGGTTTCAGTAATGTACTGAAACCCTTTGTTTTCTTGGTGGGAGATGAGGGATTCGAACCCCCGACCCCCTGCTTGTAAGGCAGGTGCTCTAAACCAACTGAGCTAATCTCCCTTTTATGTCGCTAAAACCTCGTTTTGGTTTCGTTAACGCGAGTGCAAATATAAGTGACTTTTTTGTATTTACAAGTCTAAGATGAAATAAATATTAAAAAAAATCGCTGATCAGAAAAAAGCTTCCGAAGATGAGTATTGTATCTTCTTTGTTAGCAACCTTTTGTGCAGCGATTAATGCGGTAGGTGCAGATTCAAAAAAAAGACTGCTTAGTTGCAATTCTTTGGATTTATGTTCCAATTGTTCCAGTTTAGCGCTTCTTTCATTCGTGAATTGTGTGAAATAATAGCGTGCTGTTTTAGGAAATAAGGTGAAAATTGCATCAAGATCTTTGTCCGAGCTTGTTCCGTACACGATGTGAAGTTGTCCTTTTGTTTCGTTTGAAATGCTTTCCAATGTCGCTTTGATACCATCGTAATTATGGGAAACATCCATAATTGTAAGGGGAGAGGTAGAGATGACTTGCATACGACCTCTGAATCCTGTATTTTGAGAAAGATGTTTCAATCCGTTTTGAACCGCTGAATCGGTGATCGAAAATCCTCTTTCATTCAAAAGTGGAATGGCTTTCTGAATGATTTTAAAATTTTTAATCTGATAATTTCCTAAAAGTGGAAAGTTCTCCGGAAGTGAAATTGTTAAATCTTCAGCGAAATAGATTGAAGCGTTTTTTTCTGTTGCAACTTTCTCGAAAACAGGCTTAGTTTCAGGTGTGGTTTCTCCAATAATAACTGGAATGTTTTTTTTGATTATTCCGGCTTTTTCAAAAGCTATTTTTTCTAATGTGTCTCCCAGAAAATTGGTGTGTTCCAATCCGATATTTGTTATGATCGATAAGATAGGTGTGATGAGGTTGGTAGCATCCAATCGTCCACCTAACCCCGTTTCAATGACACATATCTCACATTTTTGCTGTTGAAAATGAACAAGCGTCATTACCCAGGTGATTTCAAAAAAGGAAGGTTCAAAATCAAGATGTAAAGATTGAACTTTGAGACAAAAAGTAATAACGTCTTCTTCGGAAATCATTACTCCATTGACTCTGATTCGTTCCCTGAAATCTTCAATATGAGGGGATGTGAATAAACCTGTTTTCTTGCCGGATTCTTGTAGAATGGAGGCTAACATATTTGAAGTAGAACCTTTTCCATTTGTTCCTGCTACATGAATAAATGCGAGATGATCCTGAGGATTATTAAATAATGCACATAATTTCAAACAATTATCTAAATCGGGTTTGTATGCTTTTGCACCGATTTTATGGTAAGCTGGAAATTGCTGAAACAGCCAATCAATCGTCTCAGAATAAGAATTAACGGGCATTTATTCGAATGGTAATAAAAGCTTCTTCAACACCAGCTCCTGGTTTTTTCTTATACTTCGCTTGGGCTATCGTAGCTGCTTTTACTTTATCAATCAAGTCCTGATCAGTCGATGTTGTTTTCGAAGTATTTTGAGCAGAAATTACATTCCCGTCTTCATTGATCTTGACTTTCAACCGAATGATTTGGTTGACATCGGAATAAATATCTCCAACATACGGATCTTTTAGACGAACGCGACCACCAGCACCATCTCCTCCGTCACCAGGGCCATGTCCAGGACCGTTTCCATCTCCATTATCATTTCCAAACCCTAGACCTTTTCCTTTTCCAACGCCTCCGCCTTCACCTTCACCATCTCCACCGTTTCCGAATGGATTAGCAGATTTTTTTACGCTGGTTGCTTTGTTATCAGAGTTCTCTGCTGTTGTTTTGTTTGAATTACCATGGTTAACAGCAGTCGTTGTTCCATGAGTATTTGTCAATGCGTGATCCGTTTGGGGTTTTGGTTGTGGATCAACCTCATCGTTGGTAGGATTTCCGCCTCCACCTCCGCCGCCTCCGCCGCTTTGATCTTTGATTGGAGTCAAATCGATGATTTGTTCCAGAGGAATTTCCTTGTAGATGACAGGAGGCTCCAAAGGTGGATTATTTCTATCCAAATGGGTAAACAATAATAATACGAAAATTAAAACCAGAGTAATGGCTGTAGCGATAGTTGCATCGCGTTTGTCATTTGAATGAAGATCGTTAATAAGTTCCATAACGCTAAATTTTAAATTCTATAAGGTCTATGATTCCCGGGTAACGGATCCGTTTACTCAATTATTGCAATTTTGTTACACTTTCTAGTTCTAATGGGTAGCTTGAGTCGCAATCACAAATTTCATATCGTTTGTGATCCCAATTTGTAATACGTCAATCAAACTTTGTACCTGCATGTCGAATGGAATCCGGATAACTACCGTTTTATCTCCTTTTTGATTGGTTTTTTCAATCAACTTTTGTTCTAATTGGTCGAAAGGAACTTCTTCCTTATCAATATAGAATTTCTTGTCTGATGTTACAGCGACCGTTAAATGCTGTTGCGGACTGTGATCAGGTTTATCAGCCTTCGGTAAATCCATTTTGATTACATTCGGGTTGGCCAACGTCGAAATAATCAAAAAGAAAAGCAGTAAGAAGAACATGATGTCACTCAATGCCGAAGTAGCTACCTCAACATGGAATCTTTTATTTCGCTTTATCGCCATTGTTAGGTCTTTGAATGATGTTTACAAATTCCAGATTGATTTTTTGCACTTTCAGTGAAAAGTTATCAATCATTCCGTTCAATAAATGGTAAGCTGTAAAAGCAACAATCCCAACGATCAAACCTGATCCACTGGAAATCATTTTCTCGTATAACCCCCCGGAGAT
>CAIUKX010000285.1 GCA_903899795.1 uncultured Flavobacteriales bacterium | reverse complement strand
CATTAGGCATTAGGCATTAGATTTATTCTAAACAACAATTTTCAAACTAGTGGCTAGTGACCAATAACTAATGACTCTATTTCCCTATCTTTGTACTCTAATAATAAAAAATCATGAGTGATCAACGTACAGAATTGAGCAGATTAGGTGAATTCGGATTAATTGCACATTTGACGAAAAATTTTGAATCGAAATTGGATTCCACTGTAAAAGGTGTGGGTGATGATGCTGCGGTAATTTATCATTCTGAAACTGAATCAACTTTGATCTCTACAGATTTATTATTGGAAGGTGTACATTTCAATTTAATGTATATGCCTCTGAAACATTTGGGATACAAAGCTGTAGCTGTGAATGTTTCGGATATATGTGCCATGAATGGTGTGGCTGAGCAAATAACTGTTTCAATAGCTGTTTCGAATCGTTTTCCGGTGGAAGCGTTGGAAGAATTGTACGAAGGAATTAAGTTGGCTTGCGAGCACTATAAAATTGATTTGGTGGGAGGAGACACAACATCTTCACTTTCAGGTTTAATGATCAGTATTACTGCTGTTGGCAAAGCGAAAACGAGCGAAATTACCTACAGAACAGGAGCAAAGGAACATGATTTGTTAGTAGTAACCGGAGATTTGGGAGGAGCCTATATGGGGCTTCAACTTTTGGAACGTGAGAAGGAAGTTTTCAAAACAAATCCATCGATTCAGCCTGATCTGGATGGTCATGATTATATTATTCAGCGACAATTGAAGCCGGAAGCTCGTAAAGATATCATTGGTTTTCTGAAAGAGTTGGAGGTAGTTCCTACATCAATGATTGATATTTCCGATGGGCTTGCTTCAGAGATTTTTCATATTTGTAAAGCAAGTAATCTTGGCTGTCATGTGTACGACGAAAAAATTCCAATTGATGCACAAACTTCATTAGCAGCAATCGATTTCAATTTAGATCCAGGAACTTGTGCTTTGAATGGAGGGGAAGATTATGAACTTCTATTTACAATTGCTCAATCCGATTTCGACAAGATTAAAGGTAATCCGAATATGACGGTTATCGGTCATATGACTGATGCGAATGACGGAATATATTACATCGATAAAAACGGTTCAGCAATTGAATTATCAGCGCAGGGATGGAATCATTTCAATTCTGATCAGGAGTAAATCCTAACACTTTTTTATTATTGGCATTTCATTTCGGCAACCAGTCGAACACCCAGCCATGGAGTAGCTCCGGAGTAATTGATCTTATTAGTTGCTTTTGCCTCTTTAGCCCAATGGATATAACTTCCTCCTTTGCTGATACCTTTTTCACTTGTCATTTCAGCGACGTTACCAAAAACGTTAGACAAACCCAATAGGTTAATGAATATTTTTCCTGTCATCGTACTCCCTTCTCCATACGAGGACTTGATATAATCATCATAATTACTGCATTTCGGCAAATCTTTATAAATAAACAGCATACATCCTTTTACATTAATACTGTCGGTGCATCCTTTTGCTTTCATTTCGTCATTCAAACCATCTAAAGCAAATTGTTCCCATTCTTTTGGAGTTGGTAAACGGAAGTTTGCTCCATACATATCATTGAGGGCTTCTGATTGATATTTTAAGTTGAGCCATTTCAGATAAACCTGAACCTGTTCATAGGTGATCCCGGTTATTGGAAAATCCAACATAGGTTCTAATTTTAATTTGTAAAAAGAATCATTGACTTTCACATTGACACTCATTAATTTCTTTTTTGAATTTTTGAAATCATAAGCGTAATAGTTCATTTTACTATCGTCTTCTTTCATTAATTCATTCATCAGAATTCGATAGACAGGAAGGAACTTTTTTTCAACATTGTTGGTATCAGGCAACATGGATTTAACGGGAGTCGTTTCATCATAAAAAGGTAAATCAGCTAAAAATGCAAACCAATCGATGATGGATAATTCTTTTTGGGAAGCAAATAAGGAATTGGAAGCAGCAACATAACCATCCATAGGTTTGATCTTCGGTTTGAATTGATCTTCAATATAAATGAATTTTCCAGCTGTGGTTTCTACCTGAAATGTCTGATTGTCATAATTACACATCGTAACAGACTTATACTGTATGGGAATAATGATTTGTCCTAAAGCGTTGGCAGCACCACATTTTCCATCTTTTTCCAAGATAAAACCAAAACCTTCGAGGTCATCCAATTTGTCATAAATGGCTGGAAACATTAAGGTCCCATCGTGACGCATCACTCCGATTTTAGTGTTTTTAACGAGCATGAAATAAGAACCGATATCATCAATCGCTGTATATTCTGTTGGTAAAACTTCAAGACCTGTACTTCGAACAATTCCTACTTTTTCATCTTTCGTTACATGTAACAATGGATCTTTGTCTTTGGAACTTCCCAATGAAAAGATTTCTGAATAGCTGATTGGCAATACCATTTTACCCATGTATTCCAAACCGTATTTTTCATTTTGAAATAGAATTTTTGATTTTTTTCCAAATGTTTCAATTACTTCCGGTTGGGTTTGAGCAAAAAGAGTTTGTGTTACCAATACAATCATTAGAGTTGCAAGTGTTCTCGTGATTGATTTTTTATGCAGAGTATGCTTTTTCATGGAT
>CAIUKX010000284.1 GCA_903899795.1 uncultured Flavobacteriales bacterium | reverse complement strand
CCAAAACTGACTTAGCACTTTTGGCTTCTGAAATTCAATCGTTTATTGGTGATGTTTTAGGTTTGACAATTGAAAAAACAAACAATGACTCAAAACTTACTCCAGTCATGGATCTGGTTTTGGATATTCGTAAATCTGCAAGGGAAAACAAAGATTGGACAACTTCCGATAAAATCAGAGATGGATTGGCAGCTGCTGGTATTGTTGTAAAAGATGGTAAAGAAGGTACAACTTGGAATTAAAAAAATTATACTGATATGTTAACACCAAAACACCCCAAAAAGTTATTTCTTTTAGATGCTTATGCATTGATATACAGAGCTTATTTTGCTTTTGCTAAAAATCCAAGGGTTAATTCCAAAGGACAAAATACTTCTGCCGCTTTTGGTTTCACAAATGCTTTGATCGACATAATAAAATCGGAAGAACCAACGCATTTGGCTGTTGTTTTTGATCCTCCGGGAGGATCGACACATCGTCAGGAAGATTTCGAAGCTTATAAGGCGCACCGGGAAGAGATGCCGGAAGATATCCGCTCGATGATTGAACCGATCAAAAATATCATTCGTGCATTCAATGTACCAATTTTGCAAGTGGAAGGATTTGAAGCGGATGACGTGATCGGAACCTTAGCGAAAATAGCTGAACAAAAGGATTTTTATACGTACATGATGACGCCAGATAAAGATTTCGGACAATTGGTTTCCGATAAAATCTTCATGTATAAACCCGGCAGAGGCGGAAATCCTGCTGAAGTATGGGGGGTGAAAGAGATCTGTGATAAATTTGAAGTAGATGATCCTTTGAAAGTGATCGATATCTTGGGACTTTGGGGTGATGCTGCTGATAATATTCCGGGGATTCCGGGAATCGGTGAAAAAACTTCCAAACTATTGATTCAGAAATACGGTTCGGTTGAGAATTTAATTGCGAATGCCGATGAATTAAAAGGGAAGCAGAAAGAAAATGTGATCAATTTCGCTGAACAGGGAATTGTTTCCAAAATGTTGGCGACCATCATCATTGATGTAGAAGTGGATTTCATTGAAGAGGAATTGATCATGTGTGAACCAGATGCTGAAAAAGTGAAAGAGATTTTCACGGAGCTGGAATTCAGAAATCTGGCGCGAAGAGTCATCGGTGAAGACATTGTTGTCACTGCGAATGTGAACGAAGTAGGACAAATGGATTTATTCGGTACACAAAGTCTAATTGTGGAACAATCTCCTGTAGAAACATCAGATTACAAGACAATTGCAACTGAAAAACCGAGTTATCATTTGATCAAGCAACCGGAGGAACGAAAAGAATTACTGCAACTGTTATTGGCTCAGACACAAGTTTGTTTTGATACGGAAACCAATTCCATCGATTCACTTCATGCTGATCTAGTGGGCATGTCTTTTTCTTACAAAGCAAGAGAAGCATTTTACGTAGCTGTTCCGAATGATTTTGAACAAGCGAAACAAATTGTAGAGGAATTCAGACCTTTTTTCGAATCTACTAAAATTGAAAAAATAGCGCACAACATCAAATACGATATGCAAGTAATCAATCGTTATGGTGTTGAGATTGCAGCACCGACGTTTGATACGATGATCGCACATTACCTGATCAACGCAGAATCGAAGCAAAGCATGGATTTCCTCGCTGAATTCTACCTAACATACAAACCGATTTCGATCGAAACTTTGATTGGAAAAAAAGGAAAAAATCAGGGAAATATGGCAGATCTGGCTCCGGAAGAAATCAGCGATTATGCGTGTGAGGATGCCGATATTACGTTTCAATTGAAGCAAATTTTTGAGCCGGAAATTCAAAAAGACCATTTGAAAGACCTTTTCTACAAAATGGAAATGCCTTTGGTGGAAGTATTGAGTGAAATGGAAAAAGATGGAATAGCCATCGATGTTCCAAGTCTTCAGGCTTTTTCCATTGAGATCGAAAAAATAACTTCTGAATTGGAGAAATCGATTAAGGCAATTGCCGAAATGGATTTCAACATTGATTCTCCGAAACAATTGGGAGAAGTATTGTTTGAGAAGATGAAAATTTCTTCCAAAGCGAAAAAAACCAAAACAGGACAGTACGCAACTGGTGAAGATGTATTAGTGAAACACGAAAAAGATCACCCGATTATTCCGATGATTTTGCAGTACCGCCAGCTTCGAAAATTGAAAAGTACGTACGTTGATCCTTTGCCAACAATGGTGGACAAAGTGGATGGACGAGTGCATACGAATTACCGTCAGGCAGTTACCGCAACCGGACGTTTGAGTTCTGATAATCCAAATTTACAGAACATCCCGATCCGTTCCGAAAATGGTAAAGAGATTCGTAAAGCGTTTGTAGCACGAGGAAAAGATTATCAGCTTATGGCGGTCGATTACTCACAAATTGAGTTACGAATCATTGCTGCCTTGAGCGAAGATCCAACGATGATTGCAGCATTTAAAAGCGGTCAGGATATCCACGCTGCGACAGCTGCGAAAGTATTTCATGTAGCGATCGAAGATGTAACCCGTGATCAGCGAAGTGCAGCTAAAGCGGTCAACTTTGGTATTATTTACGGCCAATCTGCTTTTGGTTTGGCACAAAATCTGAACATTTCAAGAACGGAAGCCAAGGAAATCATCGACAGTTATTTCGCGGAATATGCCACAATAAAAAATTACATGGATGGCACCGTTAATCAAGCCCGCGAAAAAGGATATGTAGAAACGATTATGAAGCGTCGCCGTTACTTGCCGGATATCAATTCAGCCAATGCAATAGTAAGAGGTTACGCCGAACGAAATGCGGTCAATGCTCCGATTCAAGGTTCAGCTGCCGACATCATAAAAATGGCAATGGTAGCCGTTCACCGTGAAATGAAGAAAACCGAATTGAAATCCCGCATGATTTTACAAGTGCACGATGAGTTGGTGTTCGATGTACATAATAGTGAGGTCGAACAGATGAAAGCATTGGTAAAGGAAGCGATGGAAAAAGCCATTGATTTAGTTGTTCCAATGGAAGTGGAAATGAAACTGGCAGACAACTGGTTGGATGCACATTGATATTGGATTCTTGATGTTGAATTAGTAATTTTTTAATAACGACTCATATCTCAATGAATCAATTTGTTAAATATCTTAGTCTGTCTCTTTTTATTGTTTTCTTATTT
>CAIUKX010000283.1 GCA_903899795.1 uncultured Flavobacteriales bacterium | reverse complement strand
TACATTAAAAAAGATGAACATAGCAAGTGTTGCTATTTATTCCGATGCCGATCGAAACGCACCCCATGTATTAGAAGCTGATGAAGCTGTATATGTTGGAGAAAGTCCTTCTTCTGAAAGTTACTTAAAACAAGATGTGATCTTGGATTATTGTAAACAACTAGGAGTCGATGGAATTCACCCTGGTTATGGTTTCTTATCCGAAAATGCTGGTTTTGCCAGAAAAGTAAAAGAGGCAGGCATCACTTTTATCGGCCCTTCACCTGAAGCAATGGAAGTAATGGGTGATAAACTCAGTGCCAAACAAGCTGTAAAAAATTACAACGTCCCTTTGGTTCCTGGAGTAGACAGCGCGATTACTGATGTTAACGAAGCAATCAAAATTGCAGAAGAAGTCGGATATCCGATCTTGATCAAAGCTTCAGCCGGCGGTGGTGGAAAAGGTATGCGTTTGGTTGAAAACTCAGCTGAGTTCGTGGAACAAATGAAATTGGCGCAAAACGAAGCACGTTCTTCCTTCGGTGATGATGCGGTTTTCATTGAAAAATTCGTAACCAAACCAAGACATATTGAGATTCAGGTTTTTGCTGATCGAATGGGAAACACTGTATATCTATTCGAACGTGAATGCAGTATTCAAAGACGTCACCAAAAAGTCGTTGAAGAAGCGCCAAGTGCACTTTTAACTCCTGAACTTCGTAAACAAATGGGTGAAGCAGCTGTAGCAGTTTGCAAAGCTTGTAATTATGAAGGTGCCGGAACTGTTGAATTTTTGGTAGATGCTGATTTGAAATTTTACTTCTTGGAAATGAATACACGTCTTCAGGTTGAACATCCGGTCACAGAAGAAATCACAAAACTGGATTTAGTAGAATGGCAGATTCGGGTGGCTAGAGGTGAACGTTTACCTAAACTACAAGACGAATTGGAAATTCATGGTCATGCTATTGAAGTGCGTGTCTATGCTGAAGATACATTGAATGGCTTTACACCTGATATTGGTAATTTAACCCGCTACAGAATTCCTACAGGACGAAGTGTCCGTGTGGATGATGCTTTTCTTGAAGGAATGGACATTCCGATTTATTACGACCCAATGATTGCTAAATTGGTAGTTTGGGGTAAAACAAGAGAAGAAGCTATTAAAAGAACAATTCTTGCAATTGACGAATACCAAATTTCAGGCTTAAAAACCACACTCGATTTTGGAAAATACGTACTGAAACACCCTGCTTTCAGAAGCGGTGACTTTGATACCAATTTTGTGAAACACTATTTCCAGTATCCTCGTGTTATGTACACTGCCATGGAAGAAGAAAAAGATGCACTTTCTCACGGAATTGATGCAATCTGGGATTCAATCAAAGAACGCAATGCAAAAGAATATGCTTCAAGAGAAATCACAAGCTCTTGGGTCAATACACGGATATAATTTTAAATGTTGAATTATTAATTTTGAATTGATTTTTCAATTCAAAACTCAACATTAAAAACTCAACATTAATAAAGTTATGTACATAATATTTGATACCGAAACAACTGGTCTTCCCCGTAATTGGAATGCTCCGATAACGGATACGGACAACTGGCCACGTGCGGTACAAATTGCATGGCAGCTTCACGATGATATGAGTAATCTTCTTGAACAAAAAGATTATCTCATCAAACCTGAAGGATATGATATTCCTTATGATGCGGAACGGATTCACGGTATTTCAACTGCTTTGGCAAACGAGTTCGGAGCGGATCTCGAAATGGTTCTGAAAGAGTTCAACATCGCACTGACAAAAGCTAAATTTGTTGTCGGGCAAAACATTGGTTTCGACATCAACATTTTAGGATGTGAATTTCATCGGAAACAATTGGATTCTCCCATGGCATCCATGCCAGTTCTGGATACTTGTACGGAAGTCACGGCAAATCTTTGCCAAATTCCCGGTGGTCGTGGTGGTCGTTGGAAATTACCAACATTAACGGAACTTCACCAGCATCTTTTTGGAGAACCGTTTGGAGAAGCGCACAATGCAACCGCTGACGTTGAAGCGACAACACGTTGTTTCTTTGAATTGATCCGAATTGAATCATTCAATTTAGAAGAACTTCAAAGAGACAGTCAATATATTGAGGATTTCAGAGCGTTCAATCCTACTCCTTTTAAGACGATTGGCCTAAAACATGTCAATCTGAAAGAAGCTAGTGAGCGACTCAAACCAAAAGAAGAAACCGCAGACAGTACATCTTCGATTGATTTGGATGAATCACGCTCCCGCCTCGAAAACATTGCTTTCGCGCACCTGCACAATCATACTCAATTTTCTATTCTTCAATCAACAATTGATGTTAATGGACTCGTAAGAAAAGCAGCTGAATTAGGCATGCCTGCAGTTGCTTTAACAGATTCAGGAAATATGATGGCGGCATTTCACTTTGAAAAAGCAATTGCCGGATACAACAAAGGAATCAAAGCTGAACGGACAAAAGCAGAAGAAGAAGGAGTGGAATTTACAAAAAAAGAACTCCTCCCTATTATAGGCTGTGAATTCAATGTTTGTAAGGATTTAACGGATAAAAAACAAAAAGATAACGGATCACAGGTTGTCCTACTTGCTAAAAATAAAAAAGGCTATCATAATCTTGTAAAACTGGCATCAATAGCCTTTACCGAAGGATTTTATTATGTCCCTCGGATTGATAAAACTGCCATTGAAAAATACAAAGAAGACTTGATTTGTCTTTCAGGAAATTTATATGGTGAAATCCCGAGTTTGATCTTGAATGTCGGTGAAAATCAAGCGGAAGAATCATTGATCTGGTGGAAAGAACAGTTCAATGAGGATTTTTACCTGGAAATCATGCGCCACAATCAGGAGGATGAAAACCGTGTAAACGAGACATTGGTTAAACTTGCCCGCAAACACAATGTCAAACTTGTAGCAACAAATAATACCTATTATATTGAAAAAAGTGATTCTGAATCTCACGATGTATTGTTATGTGTAAAAGATAATGAACTGGTATCTACACCAAAAGGAAGAGGGCGTGGTTTCCGTTATGGCCTGAGTAATCAGGAATATTACTTCAAAACAGCGGAAGAGATGAAAGAACTTTTCCTGGATCTTCCGGATGCGATCGAATCAGTTCAGGAAATTATTGATAAATGTGAGCAATATGGCCTGGCCAGAGATGTACTCTTACCGGCCTTCGATATTCCTTCCGAATTTGCCGACCCTCAAGATGAAGTTGATGGTGGAAAACGAGGAGAAAATAATTACCTGCGCCACCTGACATATGTTGGAGCTGAAAAAAGATACAAAGAAATAACGGATGAAATTCGCGAACGAATCGACTTCGAATTGCAAACCATAGCCAATACTGGATATCCGGGATACTTCCTGATCGTTCAGGATTTCTGTCAGGCAGCACGTGAAATGGGAGTTTCAGTTGGTCCGGGACGTGGATCTGCTGCTGGTTCAGCTGTTGCCTATTGCACAGGAATTACCAATGTAGATCCGATTGCTTACGATCTCCTTTTTGAGCGTTTCTTAAATCCGGATCGTATCTCCATGCCCGATATCGATATCGATTTTGATGACGAGGGCCGAGGCAAAGTGATCGAATGGGTAATCAAAAAATACGGTGCAAATCAGGTTGCTCAGATCATTACCTATGGAACAATGGCCGCTAAATCTTCCATTCGGGATGCTGCACGTGTAATGGACTTACCGCTTTCCGAAGCCGATCGTTTGGCAAAATTAGTACCTGATATTTCACTTTCCAAATTGTTTAAATTGTCAGATGCTGAATTGTCAGATAAATTGAAAAACAATCAGGAAGACATTGCAAAAGCCAATGAATTAAAATCCATTTCTACCAATAATGATTTGACTGGTAGAGTTTTAAATCAGGCTCGAAAAATTGAAGGATCTGTTCGTAACACTGGAATTCACGCCTGTGGAGTCATCATTACTCCCGGAGATATTACCGATTATGTACCTGTTGCTTTGGCAAAAGATTCAGACATGTATTGTACTCAGTATGATAACTCTGTTGCCGAATCTGCCGGTCTTCTAAAAATGGACTTTTTAGGGTTAAAAACTTTGACCCTTATCAAATACGCTGTCAATAACGTAAAGGAACGTGTTGGAATTGATCTCGTTCCAGATGAATTTCCTGTCGACGACGAAAAAACCTATGAACTCTTTCAACGAGGAGAAACCGTTGGTATTTTCCAATACGAATCCCCCGGGATGCAAAAATACATGCGGGAATTAAAACCAACTGTTTTTGCAGATTTGATCGCCATGAATGCTTTGTATCGACCGGGGCCATTGGAATATATCCCATCGTTTATCAAGCGTAAACATGGAATTGAACCGATTATTTACGATGTTGATGATTGCGAAGAATACCTGAAAGAAACATACGGAATCACTGTCTATCAGGAGCAAGTAATGCTTTTGTCTCAAAAACTGGCAGGATTTACCAAAGGTGAAGCCGATACCCTTCGAAAAGCGATGGGGAAAAAACAGATCGATATCTTGGACAAAATGAAGCCAGCTTTCATCGAAAGAGGAGGTGAAAAAGGACATGATCCGGTCAAATTAGAAAAAATCTGGAAGGACTGGGAAGCATTTGCATCCTATGCTTTCAATAAATCACACTCGACTTGTTATGCCTGGATAGCCTATCAAACAGCTTATCTGAAAGCCAACCATCCTGCAGAATACATGGCTTCCGTATTGAGCAATAACATGAACGATATCAAGCAGGTAACATTTTTCATGGAGGACTGCAAACGAATGGGGGTTCCTGTACTTGGCCCTGATGTCAATGAATCCAATTACCACTTTACAGTAAATAAGGAAGGGGCGATTCGATTTGGACTTGGGGCAATTAAAGGATTAGGGAGCGCTCCGGTTGACGCTATTATTGCTGAACGAACAGAAAGCGGACCTTTCCAAACCATTTTTGACTTTTCAAAGCGGATCAACTTGCGTTTATGTACCAAAAAAGCGTTCGAAAGTTTAGCTTATGGTGGTGGATTTGACTCATTCAAAAATATTCACAGAGCACAATATTTCAAAGAGGATGGCAACGGACGTCTGTTTTTGGAAAATGTAATGAAATTCGGGGCAAGCTTTCAGGAAAGTGAAAATTCCTCTCAAGTTTCGATGTTTGGTGAAGCAACCGGAACTAAAATGCCAGAACCTGAAATTCCAAAAGCCGAAGAATGGGGAAGCATTTACAAATTGAATCGTGAAAAAGACGTAATCGGAATATTTATCTCGGGACACCCACTCGATGATTTTAGAGTGGAAATAGAGTCGTTTTGCAACGGAAGCATAGCTATGCTCAATGACATGGATAATCACCGTGGAAAAGATATATTGGTCGCTGCTACAGTATCTGATGCTGAACATCGCTTTACCAAAAACGGAGATCCTTTCGGAACCTTGTTAATCGAAGATTATACAGATTCCTACAAATTATTTTTGTGGCGTGAAAACTATCTGAAATACAAACATTTTCTTACTCCCGGAGCATTTATAGCCTTAAAAGGACGTATCGAAGTTCCACCAAGAAGATCTGAATTGGAATTTGTGATCAGCTCCATCGACATGCTTCAAGATTTGCGTGAACAAAGAGCAAACAGCCTTCACATTAAACTTTCTTCAAAAGCAATTGATCAAGTATTAATTTCTGATCTCAATAAACTATTCATGGAGCATGAAGGAAAATGTTCTTTACATTTTATGATCTATGACGCTTTGGATGGCGTGGAAATAAAAATGCCATCCAAAACCATTAAAGTTGATCCAAATAACAATCTATTCAAAGAGTTAAAGAAATTTGATTTGGATTTTGAGATTCGATGAGTAAAATTAAGCCGGAAACAAATCCCGTAATTCAACCAATTCATTTACTTTTTCAGAATTTCCCACTTCTTGGAAAGAACCAATTAAATTAGTAATCATTCGTTTGATGATAGCAGTGTTTGGACAAGGTTCAAAATAACTTCTTAAATGCGGCTGATTGATTCCATCCAAAAATTCTTTAATCTCTTCCACATTAAAAATACTTCCTTTTGAAAATGGATTAATGTAAAACAATACCCCGTGATCATTTGTATCGGGAATAAATTGATTCACAGAAAATTCATCCAAATACGCCAGAATAAAATGATTCGGTAAATTGACACCATAAACCGGCATCTCCATATTTTGAGCAATAATACTATATATAATACTCAAACTTAAAGGATTTCCTTTCCGGGTTTCAAGCACTGTATTGATATAGGAATTCAGGGGAGAATGAAAAGTTTTTGCGTTTCCTTGAAAATGATGCATTCCAAAGAAGACTTTATTCATGATTCTCACCTTCTCCAATGCCGTTTGGCGGTTATTTAATTCTAACCAAACATCCTTTTGTATCGCATTAATTTGATTCCGAACAACCATCTCATCAAGTCCCGGATATTGATACTTCGCAACAATAATAGAACCTGTCAATAAATCTTTATCAGACGAATCTATCCATTCCTTAAGCTTCCGTTTCGTTTCTTCAAATTGAATTTCATGGATCAAGTTCTCGATACGGTTCTGAAACAACAAACCAAAATCCTGTTCTTCCCAAGAAGTCTCAAGAAAAGGAATCGCATCAGCTCCATAGCTCAACAGTCGATCGTGCACATGAGCATAAATTGACTCATCCGGATCTTCTATTAAACGGATCAATGCGCGTATAGAATCACTATTTTCCATAAAACAAAAATACACCTTCAACAAAGCACTTCTATGAGAGGGAGAAATACTTTTTCAGTACTAATTGTTAATTAGTAAAGAAGTTACAAAAAATAAAGGAAAAAATGAAACCTTTTGATGTGTTTCCCGTTCTTAAGGAAACGGATCAATTATTAACATCTACAGGTTAATGGTTTTGAGAGGTCTTCTACAGGGACCTCTCTTTTTTTGCCCCTAAAATCAAACTCTAAAGCTGTAGGAAGTTACTTTATTATACATAATTAAGAAATCGTCGAAGTGCAATTTAAAATTGGCTTTGAAAAAAAAACGACTCATTGGATTCTCGAAACTTTACTTTCCTCCTATACTTTAGTCCCTGCGCTACCGCTTGGTCTTCAGAAACGTTGTTTCTTCTAGTCTTCGAAAGCGGTGCTTTTTCCCTGCACTGACGTTTGGTCTTCGAAAGCGGTGCTTTCTCTCATTTTAAAAGTTCTTCCAATTTCTTATATGACAATTGATTTTGATCACTTTTAAACGCCCGTTCGATTTTTTGCTTTTCATTTTTAGTCAAATGCCAGGAAAGAGAAATCCGGTCTTTTTTATTTTCACGAAGATTAAATGTCACCAAATCGACAGGTATTTTGAAATGATTAACACCGACTTTCAAAAGTTCCTCCTGATCAAAATCTTGAGTTTTTGTGAAGTTTTGATACATATTTCCAAATGGAAGTGTCACTTTATCCAACATGGAAACTTTATTATAAACTTCCTGATTCAAGACCTTTTTTGTATCCCGAATTTGAAGAATGATAACTCCAGAAGTATTTTTTTCAATCCAATCCTTCATGGCATATAAGAATTCCATCATAGTTTTTGTACCATAATTATCACGTAATCCTGCATCCATTAATTGTACACCCGGATTAGTAGGCATCGTTACCATTGGCAAAACAAAAGGAAAGGTTGCTTGTGCTCTCAAAACTGATGAATAACGAATCTGCTCAGGATGATTGTTAGCAAAATAGGTTTGATAATCGATACACTCATGTGAATTTACAAGAGAATTTGGTCCACCGTTAGTGATCGTCATAAACTGTAATTTTTGCGAGGACATCAATAATCTTCTTCCGTCATTTACAATTGTGGGATTAAAAATCATAACAGGAATCGAAGCATCACGTTCAAACTGCCTATAATATCCCAATGAATGATTAAGTGCATTTTTTGTATTCTCGTGTAATTGTTGCTCAAAAGCATATCCTCTATCTTTAGTATAAACATTTCCATTGATAGTCACTGTCTGATACCTGAAAAACAAATCGTTGGTTGATGCAGCAAAGCATAATTTATTGAGTAAATCTTTGGAAATATTTTCTCTAAAATCTCCTGAATACATACTGCGATATTCCCCCAATCGGTAACGCAATAATACTTCCCGGAAATAAGCAGCACCAACCATTCCACCAGAAGCACCTGTCATCAAATGTAAATGTTTTGATAATTCACCATGCATCAATTCATCTGTCTTTTGAAGTACTGTGAAGGTCCACAAGGCACTTCTAGACCCTCCTCCTGATGAATTACTGATAATTAATTTTGGCTTGTCCTCACCAGTTGAAGCTTTCCATTTCTCTAAAATCCGAAGGTAATTTTGTTTTGTCTGTTCGACATCATTTTCACACAAAAGCTGGATTTGATCTACAGAATAATCGTCCTTCATTTCATTTTTGTAGGAAAGCCCGTAAGCATAATTTTTATAGGTAAACAACTCTGTATGAATACTCAAATAATCCATCAAGAAAATTGCAGAGAAAAATATAGGATAAGTCCAACGATGTAACCAAGAAAGCATTGCACTGAAAAGCATTAATATAACTGTCATCAATAAGACGACACTCATCGCTGCTGGAATTTCAAAAATAACATATTCTCGAAACAGACCGATCGAAAGGAAAGTAATGATCGTAATGATTTCGAAAACTGAAGTATTAACACTATTAGAGCTAAAAACTTGTTCTTTCAAGGATTCATCAAAGTGCTTTACACTTCGGCTGCTGTATAGTTTTAGCTTACGACCAATATATATAAATGTCTTTTCTTCGTGATCGTGAAAAAAGTTGTACCATTTTTGATTTTTATGAAGAATGGAATGTTTCTGTCTGGAAAAACTTTCTTCCGAAGTGTTTTTATTAAGTGTATTCAACAATTTGTTTTTTCTTGGAAAAAAGTACAACAAAGAGAGCAACATAAAGGTTGACATCCCCCCCATAAATGAAAGCACATAAAGGAAAACATCGAGTTTAGATGCAAATTCTTCATAGATTTGAAAATAGCTAAACTCTAATACATAAACAAGACAAAACGCAATCGGAATAATAGAATTATTGACACAAAATTTCAAAAAGGGCTTTCGAACAGCTAAAAGAAAGGGATAATGTACCCCAATCTTAATATAACTATAAGTATTAAATCCCATCGTAAAACCACCGATCGAAAAACCAATCAAGAAAAAAGCCACACCTCTAACTTCACCGAGATATTCAGGAGAAAAAAACAGGTATGGAATTCCAAAAGAAGAACCCAAATTATCGGTAACAATCAAAAATAAAACCAACCAGTAAAATATAGCCAGTAAATTATATTTAACATGTCCAATCAAAAGTTGAACAGGAAAAAAAGTTCGAATAAAATGAATGATGGTAATATTTTGTCCTTTTTCTTCCATGCTTTATTTTCTTGAATTATTCACTTTAATAAAGTCAACCACCAGATACACAAGTGTTTTTCCGACTATTTTTTCTTCATTCTCATTACGTGGAGCACCCTCAGGTAAATGAATATAAGCAATATTATTCAGTTTTGCTAATGTACGCATGTAAATCCTTGCTTCAGCCACCGAAAACCCACTTGGCGTATAAGCCGATGAAGGCATATTCACGATACTATCCATATCCAATTCGATTCCTCGTGATCGATCTGAATCAGCTTGACTACAAATCGATTGCAAGTTTGATTTAAAATCTCTTGTCCCATCCAGATAGTCTTCATAGAAGCTATATGAGAATGAATGTTGATCAAGATAATTCAATAAAGACTCACTGTTGTATTGCTGATGAAGTCCCAAAACGGTATAATTTTTAAGGTAACCATTCGCCACAGCGTATGAAAATGGGTTACCACTGTGACGACCTTCAAGAGCTCTGCAATCCGAGTGCGGATCGAGATTAAAAACGTCTATGGCTTCATTGGTAACACCGAATACACTTTTTATCAAAGGATATGCATTGTTGTGCCCACCTCCTATCACGATCAGTATTTTTCCGGCTGCAATGATCGGTTCCGCGATCGATTGAACAAAATTATCCAGTACTTCGATTCGTGTTCTGGCTTCATCAATATCGTAAAAAGGGTTCGTTTGTTTTATTTCACCGTATAAACAGATTTCTTGTCCTGACAAAAACCGATTGGACTGAACATTCAAAAACCGTGGTAAAAAGGATGAAAAAGCTTTATCAGACCCTCCAAAACCAAAATTAGCCTGCGGACCAATATCCTCAGAAATTCCAAGAACGACATATTTACAGCTTGAATCCGAGAAATCAAACATAATTTTTTCACCTAATTTTGTTTCACCATCTCGCTTGGAGAGTTTCGACAAAATAGATTGCTCGTCAAATTTGATCAATTCAAAATACTGAAATTCACTTTTCATATTTCTTCATTAGTTGTAGGAAAGATTCTGGAGGAGTGATTGGTTTCATCGTTGATTTTGCAACAAAGACCAGCGTAGTTTTAGCTTTGGAAATTAACTCTCCCAACTCATTCATTATTTCATATTCAAAAAACAAGCGCGCACCTTTTTGTTCCACAATTTTTGTTGTAATGATCAACTCATCATCATAACGTGCCGGCTTAAAATAATTGACTTGAAATTCAGAAACTGGAAGCATAATTCCATCCTCCTCCATATCCTTATAACTCATTCCTATTTCGCGTAAAGCCTCCACACGACCGACCTCAAAATATTGCGCATAATTCCCATAATAACAATATCCCATCTGATCCGTCTCACCGTAGCGAACCCTTAATTTTGCATTACTTATAAACTCAATAATCATTGTCTAAAAATAGTAATATAAAAGTAAATAAACACTTAATAATGTGAATATAGATCATGCTTTATCCTATAAAATTGATAGAAGAAAAATTGACTTCCAACGCTTCAAAAATGGTGTTTATTTTTTTTCATTTTTTTATCTTTTTGATATTTCATTTGTTTTCAGTTGATTATTTCTAAGTTTTAAACCTTTTATTTATCTACTGTAAAAGATTCTAATTAATCAAGTCCATTTCAACTTTTTTTTAACTTTTTTATGTAAATATTTGTAAGCTGAAAAAAACAAGGCTTTATACCTTTGAAAACAGAAGAGTTGAGAAGATATTTAAGTTTTGAACATATAAAGGTAATAACTATTTACTAAAAACATTTAATTTCGATGAGTAACAATCATGATGGGGCATGGAATGCATGTTTAAAAGTGATAAAGGACAACATTTCTTTACAAGCTTTTAAGACGTGGTTCGAGCCGATTATTCCAGTCAAATTAGAAGAAAACGTATTGACAATTCAAGTACCCTCACACTTTTTCTATGAGTGGTTAGAAGAAAATTACATTACGTTGTTGAAGAAGGTAATCCAAAAAGAATTGGGTACGGAAGGGCGATTGGAATATAGTATTGTGATGGAAAATAACACAACAAATTCTACTCCTTATACGGTTAGACTGCCAGCATTAAACAAACGAGAAT
>CAIUKX010000282.1 GCA_903899795.1 uncultured Flavobacteriales bacterium | reverse complement strand
TCACCATGTGGGTGATACTTTCCTAATACTTCACCGACAATTCTGGCAGATTTTTTATGGGGACGATTGGAAAGTACTCCTAAATCTTGCATCCCGTAAAGTACACGTCTGTGTACAGGTTTCAAACCATCTCGCACATCTGGTAATGCACGCGAAACAATAACCGACATTGCATAATCAATGTAGGCAGATTTCATTTCATTTTCAATATTAATCTGGATTATTCTTTCACCATCACCCATATTGTAACTTTTATTTTTTTATCGCACAATTATTGTACGGAGTTATTGCAAGCAACGAAAGTAGTCATAATAAGTGTTGCAGATTTGAGTCGTTTTCCATTTTTACTAACAAAAATCTGTGGAAAATTGATAAAGTTCTAGACTTATTAACAATTTATTACTTTTATATTTGTATTCGGCTAAAAATTGTTTATTTAGTCCTTTGTTAAGGCAGATTATATGGAAGCAAAATTTTCACCCAGAGTTAAAGATGTGATTAGTTTTAGTCGCGAGGAGGCTTTGCGCTTGGGAAATGACTTTATAGGCGTTGAACATTTATTACTTGGGTTAATTCGTGAAGGGGATGGGAAGGCAATCAAGATATTGAATGAATTTCATCTTGATCTTCCACAGATTCGTCAGGAAGTTGAAAAAAATCTGTTGAAATCTTCCAAAAAATTAAGTCAGGCTATGACCAATATTCCATTGGTGAAACAAGCTGAAAAAGTATTGAAATTAACTTATCTGGAAGCTAAAGTATTTAAAAGTCCAGTGATTGGGACAGAACACTTATTATTATCGATCTTAAAAGATGAAGACAGTGTTGCTTGTCGCATATTAAATAAATATGGTGTTATTTACGATAATGTAAAAGACGAATTAGAAACTATGAAAGACGAAAAAACAAGTCCTAGAGCTGAATTCCCGGGTGGATCAGACGAGGAAAACGAGTCTTTCGCGACTCAAAAGAAACCGACTGACCCTAAGTCAAAAACACCGGTTTTAGATAATTTTGGTCGTGATTTGACGAAGATGGCTGAGTTGGGTAAATTGGACCCAATTGTAGGAAGAGATAAAGAAATTGAGCGTGTAAGCCAGATTCTTTCTCGAAGAAAAAAGAACAACCCGATCTTAATCGGTGAGCCTGGAGTTGGGAAAAGTGCGGTTGCGGAAGGCTTGGCTCTTCGTATCGTGCAAAGAAAGGTTTCAAGAGTTCTTTTCAATAAACGTGTAATTTCTTTGGATCTTGCTTCTTTGGTAGCAGGTACAAAATACCGTGGACAATTCGAAGAGAGAATGAAAGCTGTTATGCAGGAAATTGAAAAAAATCCTGATATCATTTTATTCATTGATGAAATTCATACCATTATTGGTGCGGGTGGAGCAAGCGGATCTTTGGATGCTGCAAATATGTTCAAACCGGCTTTGGCAAGAGGGGAACTTCAAGCGATTGGTGCAACGACTTTGGATGAATACCGTCAGTACATCGAGAAAGACGGAGCATTGGTTCGTCGTTTCCAAAAGGTGATTATTGAGCCTACAACGGAAGCTGAAACAATTCAGATTTTGAATAATATCAAAGAGCGTTATGAAATGCATCACTCGGTGACATATACACCAGAAGCGGTTGAAGCTTGTGTACGTCTA
>CAIUKX010000281.1 GCA_903899795.1 uncultured Flavobacteriales bacterium | reverse complement strand
GTATTAGTAGGAAAAAAAGCACCGTCATTCAAAGCGGCTGCAGTAGTTAATGGTGGAGAAATCGTTAAAGATTTTTCATTGGATCAATATTTAGGAAAAAATCATGTAGTATTTTTCTTTTATCCTAAAGATTTTACATTTGTTTGTCCGTCTGAGTTACACGCATTTCAGGACAAATTAGCTGATTTCGAGTCTCGCGGAGCAAAAGTTATCGCTTGTTCAACAGATACGGAAGAGTCACACTGGGGATGGTTGCAAGTACCAAAAAACAAAGGTGGAATTGGAGGAATTACTTATCCAATTGTTGCAGATACTTCAAAAACAATTTCAGAAGCATTTGGTGTTTTGGCTGGTGAATATGAATATGACATGGATGGAACGTTGACAGCTTCAGGTTCAATGATTGCTTACCGTGGATTGTTCTTAATCGACAAAAATGGAGTGGTTCAACATCAGGTAGTAAACAATTTCCCGTTGGGAAGAAATGTTGACGAAGCGCTTCGTATGGTAGACGCACTTCAATTCAACGAAGAAAATGGCGAAGTTTGTCCTGCAAACTGGACCAAAGGTTCAGAAGGAATGAAAGCTAGTTTCGAAGGAGTAGCTGATTATTTGGCTGCACACTGATCAGATAAAATGATTGAAGCAAAAAAGATGCTATTCTCACGAGTAGCATCTTTTTTGTTTGGGCTCACATCTGTAAGATAAATGATTCTTTTCAAGCAAATCGTCCCGAGTAAACTTATGATTTTAATAATAAACGGTTTTATCTTACGATTGAATTTAGTAAAGAATTATATGGGTCCAAAAAAGTGTGAGTAAGAAAAGAGAGAGGCTGCAATTACTCTGATTTCTCTAATCTTACCCAAACTCCAATTGTTTTACTTGTAGGTTTGAGTACCGGAACTTGTTCGTCCTTTAACTTTAATTTTCCCCTTTTCGATTTTTATTGCTTCAGTATCCTCTATTTTGCTGCCGTCTTTTTCGATGAGTAGTTCACCCATATCGGTCTCCAAATCAAAACTTAAATCATCCATTTTGTTAACGAGAACAAAGCTGATATCTCCGAGACTGTTGGAGATTGTAATGTTGTCGATTAATTCAACATTTTTTCCAATGATATTACCTGCATTTGAACTAATGGTCGGATTGCCTTTGTAGTTCTCATAGTTTATATCACCAAGATTACAATGTACATCAGTATTTCCTTTTGTATTTGAAATATTGACATCACCAGATAAACAGTTCGATTTAATGTTACCGTTAATTTGATTGAATTGTTGTACACCAAGCGAATTTTTGGCTGTAATATTACCTTCAATATCTGAAACGTTAAGATCACCGGAAGATGCTTCTGAATTGATATTTCCGTCAAAGTGTTCAATTGTGATTTCACCAAGTGCAACGGATGAATTTATAGCTCCTTTGCTGTTTTTGATGGTTAAATCTCCTGATTCAAGAGTGACTTCTAGTCCGGTTGAGACATTATTAATTCTTACATCTCCCAAAGAACTATGGATAGTTGTTGCTTTTCCTTCGATTCCTTTTATAGCAATATCACCGAGAGAGTTATTGATCAAAAGGCTAGTTTCCTTTGGTACATCAAGTCTCAGGTTCACCAGTTTTTGAAGATGCTTTTTACCAAGCATTTTTTCATTCGCACTAATCGTAATGACAAGTGTTTCACCGTTAATTACATAACTGATCGGATTTCTGCTTTTATCGTCCGTATTGTTTTTCCTTTTAGATTTTTTATTTTCTCCAGATTCATCTACTGTGTAGTTTAAACTGGTTTGATCACTTTCATGGGTTTGGATATCAATATCAGCAAAAGAGCTGTTGATTTCGATCGCTTTGATCCCCATAAAAATGGTGTCTTTTGTTGCTACCGCACTATTTTCATCTCTTCCGATAGTTTGTAGGTTTTTAATAGGTGGCGCCGGACGTTCAGGTTTAGCTGGAACAGCAGATGGTGCCAGTGGTACAATTAATTCCTGATCAATCGGTTTTTCAGTTTTCGAATCAGGTTGAATAGCAGGTTCTACAGTAATAATTGTTTCTCCGTTTTCATTTGAAGTAGCTGTTGCTATCAGAGATGGTGAGTTATTAGAGTAATCCATTGACAGAGGATTTTCAATGTTCGAAAACGTAGATTCTTCTTGAGTAGCAGGTGATTTTTGTTCATCTTCTTCTGCTTTCGCAGCAAAACTAGAATGTGCAGTATTTTTTGTGGGTGAATCATTTTTTATTTGTTCTGTATCACTTGAAGATTTAAGAACAAAATAGCCTACTCCTGTAACAATTGATGCTCCGAAGGCGAAAGATTTCAACCAAGTAACTTTACTTGCTGTAACAGCAGAAGATGGGGCTTGAATTCCTGAATCGATAGATTGCCAGATAGCTGCCGATGGTTCGAAAGTGTCGAATTCTGTTCGGTGTGCTTTTACGAATGTTTCGAAATTATTTTGCATGGCTGAATGTTTTTTGTTGAATGAGTTGTATAATTTTTTTCTTTGCTCGATTGTATTGTGATTTGGAAGTTCCTTCCGAAATATTAAGCATCGAAGCGATGTCTTTGTGACTGTAATCTTCAAATAAATACAAAGTCAAAATAATTCGGTAGCCGTCTGCCAACTCGAGCATTGATTCACGAACCGACTCCACATCGTAAACAATTTCTTCAAATTCAACCTCATCTTCTTCAAGGTTTCCAACTTGATCAACTGAAATGAAATTTTCTTTCTTTTTTCGAATCACATCAATCGATTGATTCACAACAACCCGTTTCAGCCATCCTCCAAATGCGGCTTGGTTATCAAATTTTTGAATCGATTGAAATGCTTTGATGAATGCTTCTTGCAGAACATCATTTGCATCATCAGTGCTGTTGACAATTCGCAGACTAATGTTAAACATTGCCTTTGCGTAAAGTCCGTATAATTCTTTGTAGGCTTTATTATCTCCCTTTTTACAGCGATTGACCAGAGAAGAATTAAGTTCCTTTTGTTCGATTTTTGTATCCATATTGTTTACAGTTCTATTTTAGGAACGAAACATAACTTAAAGGTTGCACGTCATTTAAAATTAAACATAAACCTCTTCATCCGGAAATTAATTGTTGTGTTGAGCTTTTTTTGTCTGTAAATGGGACCTGATGATGTTGTGGAAAATTCGATTTCCCCAGTTTTTGGCTAAAATATCGTCTGAAATATTGTACCAGCTTTCTTTTTTGTGAAACAAGGTTTTACCATGGGAAACAATACAGCCTAACATATTTTGATCGGTGTAGGTAAAGTAATATATCGATTTTACCCGTGAAGAGCGGTAGGCATATTTAGTCATTCGGGTTACGATATTGCAATTGTCAATGAAATAGATTTCATGAGAGGTCGCGACTAAGTGCTGACCTTTTGAATAAATATCGTCTACCATTTTTACTTGTTTTCCATTGTAATGATAGACAATAAAACTCCCAAATTTCGTAGTCACATTTTCTTCAATCACTGCATTCTTCGATTGACACATAGTATCAATAATTTTGATAGTGTTGAATAAATGTCGCAAATCTTTATCGTGCAGTTCGTATTTTTTTTTGTGAAATTGAAATTCCGGTTTACATGCAACATGAGAGGAATCTGCTGTAGGGAAGTCATTGATTGGTTCTGGGTCATCTTCACATGAGAAGATAGAAAGCAACAAGAGACCGCTAAAAACAAATTTCAATATGGTTGAATATGCATGCATTGAATAGTTTATTTCTTTAACGTTGGAAACCAATTGAAAATTGTCCTCGATCTTTGTTCTGTATTATTCGGTGTAATCGAGGTCTTTTCCGTGGGTTTCACCAATGGTCATTGTTGAATAGATTCCTAAAGCAAACACAATAATACCTAATAAAGTGGCAGCATAAACAGTCGAACCG
Source organism: uncultured Flavobacteriales bacterium (assembly GCA_903899795.1). GTDB lineage: Bacteria > Bacteroidota > Bacteroidia > Flavobacteriales_D > Crocinitomicaceae > CAIUKX01. The sequence continues at coordinate 8,657 of CAIUKX010000281.1, read as the reverse complement.
ATGGATGTTGTTAAAAATTCAAAAATTAAGGTCATCGGGATCAACATTCCACGCACCATATTAGGTATAGTGGTTGCTGCTGTAGAACGAATATTGGTTCCGAATTGTTCTGCACCAACTGTTACAAACATTGCCCAGTATCCAGTTCCTAATCCTAGCCAAACGCAATAAAAATAGTAGGTCTTGGCTGTGTGTGTTCCGCCGAAAAGCATCAGCGCGACTCCAATCATTGTGAATAGGATCATCCAAAAGATGGCTTTTTTTCGTGACTTTAACCATTGACTGATGAAGCCACTCAGGAAATCACCAGCTGAAATGCCTATGTATGCCCACATGATGGCTTTACCGGGAATTAATTTTTCTTTAATTCCTAAAGGCTCATTGAATTGATTGGCTAGAACAGCCAGAATGCCAATACAAAACCATGTTGGCAAACCGATTGCGATGCAGCGAATGTATTTTACAAACAATTCTTTACGTGTGAAAAATGCGAAGAAATTACCTTTGGCGACTCCGTTTTCCTTTTCCATGTGTTTGAAAATTCCCGATTCTGAAACACCAATTCTGAAGATCAATAATAGAAAACCTAAACCTCCTCCAATGAAATAGGCAATTGTCCAGTCTCCTGATAACTCAACAGTGAAATTCGCAACTACAGCTCCTAAAAGTCCAAAACCAGCTACAATTGAGGTGCCGATTGCTCTCAATTCTTTTGGTAAAGATTCTGATACCAAAGTAATTCCGGCACCGAGTTCTCCAGCTAAGCCCACACCAGCCACAAAACGAAGTGCTGCGTAAGCAAAGGACTTGTCCATAAAGTTGATTTGCGGTAAAAAGCCACAAGCAATGTTTGCACTCGAATAAATCAAAATAGATCCAAAAAGTACGGATAATCTTCCTCGTTTGTCTCCCATAATTCCCCAGAGAATTCCTCCGAGAACAAGCCCGAGTACCTGCCAGTTTTGAATCATGACACCGGTTTTATCAGGATCAATTCCTAAGGCAATGGAACTTGGAATTCGAACGATACCGAAAAGTAATAGGTCATAGATATCAACAAAATAACCCAAAGCTGCGACTATAACAGGTAGGCTGAAAAGATATTTCATTTTTTCTTTTCCGGTGAATGTTTTCATTTCCAAATCAGTTTTTGTTTGAGTTAAGGGGAACGAATATAGGGATTTTGAAAATAAAATGGTGATTACAGATTATTTTGATGAGATCAATCATCCTCCAAATATTTTTTTTCAGTTTTTTTGGTTCTTTATTTTAAGAACTAGAAAAACTGATTATCTTTGTTGAATCAAATTCAAAAAAAAATGGAGAATACAATTAATGGATTGTCTATAACCGATCAACAGTTGCAACTTGTCGAAAAATTAGGTTTGATGTTTGAAACTCCGGGGTTTCAACCAGCAGCAGCACGTATTATGGCTTTACTGATGGTTTCAGATCGGGTGGAATTAACATTTGACGAAATAAGAGAGACTTTACAATTGAGTAAAAGTGCCACGAGTAATGCTATAAACTTATTGCTGACGGTTCAAAAAATCGATTACATCACCAAGCCGGGTGATCGAAAGCGCTATTTCAGGAGTGTGATTGCTCAATGGAAAGATGGAATGAAAGATAAGTTTAAAGAAATGGAAAAATTAGGAAATGTGATGAGAGAAGTTCTGGAACAACGTCCGGCATCAACTCCTGAATTCAATAAAAATTTTTCAGAAATGATCAGTTTAATGGAATATATCTTTCAGGAGATTCCAAAATTATTTAAAAGTTGGGAGGAGAACCGATAAGAAAAAACAACTGTTCACCGACAATGAAGTACAGTTTACCTATTTGGAATTTATACCGACCGAGTGTCGATTTACTTTTACCGAAGAGTTATACGATGAAAAGAGAAAATTTAATTCAATTTAAGTATATGAACACAATAAAAATAATGCCGTTGATGATTTGGTTATTCGCCATGTCATTCAATGCAATCGGGCAGGGAAGTCCGGTTGTATTTAATCTGAAATCAAGTATTGAATTCGCACTGAAGAATCATCCGAGCAGTACAGTATTCACAAACGAAGCAGAGATTGCCCGTTACAAAAATAAAGAAGGTTTATCAGGATATTTGCCTCAAGTCAACGCGAGTGGTACAGTGGATTACAATGCGAAATTGCAGACTTCAGTCATTCCTGCAGGAGCTTTTGGCCCGAATGAAACGCATATTCAGATGGGGAATAAACACGTCAATGGTATGGTAGTCCAAATGGATCAGAAAATTTATGATCAAGCAGCCTTGATTTCATTGAAAGCGATGTCTAATAATGATGAATTAGCAGCGTTGAAAATTCTTAAAAATAATGAGGATTTGGTGTATCAAACCGCTCAGGCATATTATCAGGTGTTGATTTTAAACGAGCAGGAAAAACTGTTGAAAGAAAATGAAAAGCAGTACAACGAGTTGTTGAGCATCATGAAACTTCAATACGAAAACGGGGTGTTAAAAAAGATTGATTACGACCGTACACGTGTAGGATTAAATAATATAGTATCCCAGATAAATCTGACTCAAACAAATAAAAAGTTGGCATTGAATAAATTGAAAATTGCAATTGGAATGCCACTGGAAGAGCCGTTGGAAATAGATCAAAGCTTAAACTACGATCAGGAAATCGTCATGCCAGTTGAAACGACTTATGATGTAGCAAACAGATTGGATTATAAAATCCAGGATCAGAATATCCGACTTTTGGAAATTCAAATGAAAAGCAAAAAAGCAGCTTTTCTACCGACACTTTCAGGTTATGCTCGATACGGACAAAATGCTTTTGGAAAGGAATTCGGGCCTTCGTTCAATCATTGGTATGATTACTCAGCTGTTGGTTTGAAAATTAATGTTCCGGTTATGACTGGTTTCAGAACGTACAGTCAATTCAAAATGAGTCAACTTACTTTGCAAAATCAAATCGAAACGGCAAAATTGAATGTTCAGAATTTTAAATTGGAGAATGAAAATGCCAATACCAAATTAGTGAGTTCCTATACCAGTTTAAATACCAATAAAGAAAACATGCAGTTGGCAAAAGCAGTATATGAAGCAAGTAATTTGGAATACAAAGAGGGGACATCGTCACTGGCTGATTTCTTAAATTCCGAATATGCTTACAAAGAGGCTCAAAGCAATTATATCAATTCATTGCTAAATTTTTTATCGAGCAGATTGGATTATGAGAAAGCGAAAGGAACTTTGACAAACTACATAGGTCAATTATAAGAACAGGAATAAGGTAATAAGCAAAATAAAAGAATAAATAAAGAGCATATGAAAACAAAAATGATATCTATTACTGTTGTTGTAGTTGTGATACTGGCAATAACGTTTAAGCTGATTGGAAATAAAAAACAAATCGAGAAAAGCAAAAAGGTGGTGGATCGTTCTGAGATTCCAATTTCCGTTTCTGTAATAAGTGTAAAGTATTTGCCGATGGATGGTGATATTTCTCTCCCTGCTGTTTTGGAACCAAAAGATCAATCGACGGTTTCAATTGGAACATCGGGTAAATTGGAATCTTTGAAAATTCAATTGGGAACAAAAGTTTCTGAAGGACAAGTGTTGGGTTTTATTGATACAAAAATCAAACAAGTTGATTTGAAATCAAAAGAATTGTCGTTGAGTAAATTGAAAGTGGATTATGAGAGAAACAAATCTCTGTTTGAAGGTCGTGCTTTGAATGAAAATGCAGTGATTGAGTCGAAATACAATTATGATATGAAAGCTTTGGAAGTAGCTCAATTGAGACAGCAAATTGCCGATGCTAATATCATTTCACCGATCAGCGGAATTATTACCGAAAAGAAAGTGATGCAGGGAGAGTATGTAAACATGGGATCTCCGATAGCAACAATTGTTGATGTAAGTCAATTGAAAACACTTGTTTATGTGAATGAGAAAGATGTTTATAATCTGAAAATACAGCAAAAAGCGATTATTACAAGTGATATTTTTCCTGGTAAAAAGATCAATGGAGAAATCTCATACATAAGTCCTGAAGGCGACGAAAATCACAATTACAAGATCGAAATCCTTGTTTCAAAAAGTGGTTTTTCAGAATTGAAAGCAGGAACGTATGTAAAGGTGAATTTTGAAATGAAGAATGAAGGAAGTGCTTTACAGATTCCAAAAAGAGCATTGGCTGATGGAATCAAAAATCCATATGTCTATGTGGTAAGAAATAACAAATCAGTGAAATGTAAACTTGTTTTAGGTCGTGAATTGGGTGAAAACATCGAAGTTCTTAACGGTTTGAAAGAAGGAGACAAAGTAGTCACAGAAGGTCAGTTGAACTTAGTGGATGGAAGCAATGTTGAAGTTCCAGCTACAAATAATAAATAATAGTTATGGCATCAATTACAGAAGTTGCAATAAAAAGGCCGTTACTGATAACGGTAATATTCTTTACCTTGATCCTCTTTGGTTTTGTCAGTTATAATACCTTAAATTATAACCTTTTTCCAAAGTTTGATATATCCACAATTATGGTGCAAACGACCTATGCTGGTGCATCATCCGATGAGGTAGAAAGCAGTGTTACAAAACCAATTGAAGACGCTGTTTCAGCAATTGAAGGGGTAAATATGATTTCTTCTTCTTCACGAGAAGGAATATCGTTGATCACTGTAGAGTTAAAACCAGGTTTTAGTGCTGCTAGCGCTCAGCTCGATGCCGAAAGAAAGATCAGTCAGATCATGAAAGGATTGCCGGATGATGTGGATGAACCGGTAGTACAACGTTTGAGTCTGGATGATTTACCGATTCTAAAAGTCAGTGTTACTTCGAGTATGCCGCAAACTGAATTGTATGATTTTATCAATGTGCAGGTAAAACCTTTGTTGACGAATGTTGCAGGTGTAGCACAGGTTTCTATCATTGGTGGAAACGAACGTGAGATTGAAGTTTCATTGGATAACGATAAATTATATACCTATAATATTTCTTCAGCTACAGTCAATCAAATTGTAGCGAACAGTGGATTGTCCTTTCCTGCTGGTAATATAAAATCAAGTGATACGCGTTTTTCATTGCGTCTGGATGCAAAATTGAGAAACATTGATGACTTGAGAAATTTGGTCATTCGTGAAGACAGGGATGGGAGTAGGATATTATTGAAGGACGTTGCTTCGGTGACGGATGCTCAGACGGAATCGACTACTTTGAACCGAATCAATGGAGTACCTTCCATCGGTATTCAAATCATGAAACAAACAGATGCGAATGCGGTGAGTGTGAGTCAGGGAACAAAAAAGAAACTGGAAGAAATTCAGGAGATTTTTAAATCCAAAGATTTCCATTATGAAGTGGCTTCTGATCAATCGGTGTATACACTTGCGTCTGCAGATGCAGTTATGCACGATTTGTACCTTGCGATTTTTATTGTTGGTTTGATCATGATCTTGTTTTTGCATAGTGTTCGAAGTTCTTTGTTCGTATTGATTGCAATTCCTTCAGCGATGATCCCAACATTTATTTTGATGTGGGCTTTCGGATTTTCATTGAACTTGATGACTTTGATGGCATTGTCTCTTGTTGTCGGGATTCTGGTGGATGATAGTATTGTTGTATTGGAGAATATTTACCGTCACCTCGAAATGGGGAAATCAAAAAGAGCTGCCGCATTGGAAGGACGTAAAGAGATTGGATTTACAGCCATGGCAATTACTTTGGTGGATGTCGTTGTATTCCTTCCGCTTTCATTATCGGGTGGATTAATTGGAAATATCTTGAAAGAGTTTTCATTGGTAATTGTATTCTCAACCTTGATGAGTTTGTTTGTTTCATTTACGTTAACTCCATTATTGGCTTCACGTTGGGGTAGATTGGAAGTGATGAATAAAAATACGCTCTGGGGAAAATTGCATCTGGGATTTGAAAGTATCATTGACGCCTTCCGTCGAGGATATGGAAAAGTTTTGACATGGTCAATAACCAAAGGGCATAAGAGAAATATTATCGGAGGAGTAATTGTCATGTTCGTCGGGGCAATTATGTTATTTCCTGCTGGTTTTATCGGCGCTTCATTTGTTGGGAATGCTGATCGTGGGGAGTTAGCCATTCAATTGGATTTACCGGATGAAGCAACTTTGGAAGAAACAAATCAGGTAGTTGCTCGGGTGGAGAAAATTATTGAATCTCATCCTGAGGTGTTAAAAGTATTTTCTAATGTTGGGACACAATCCGGACAAATGAATGCCGGAGGATCATCATCCAATTCGAATCTTGCAGAGATAACGGTGAGTTTGGTTGGAAAGAATGAACGGAAATTCTCAACCGACGATTTCGGGCAAATCATGCGGGACACGATTTCTAAAATTCCGGGAGTAAATATTAATGTTCAGCCGGTAGGTATGACAGGAAGTAGTCAGACACCGATTATGATTGCGGTTAAAGGAACAGACATGGACAGTGTGAGAGCTGCTGCAGCCATCTTGAAACAAATTGTTATCAAAACGCCGGGAACAGATTTCGTTCAATACAGTACGAAAAATCCAAAAACGGAGGTAGCGATCAATATCAATCGGGAGAAAATGTCTGAATTAGGGATTTCAATTCCAGATGTAGGATCAGCAGTTCAACTCGCCTTCCAAGGGAATCGAAATACAAAATACAAAGACAGGGGAGAAGAGTACGGTATCAATGTCATGCTCAATCAAGGTGACAAGGAAAATATTGATAACGTACGTAATTTGACGTTGAGAAATAACCGTGGCGCCATTGTCCGCTTAACTGATTTTGCAGATGTGAAAGAAGTAATGGGACAATCTATACTTGAACGAACCGACCGGATGTCTTCGATAAAAATCAATTCGGCAGCAGTGGGACGTGCTTCAGGGACAATTGTAGCGGATATCAAAGAAAAATTGAAAAAAACGAAAATGCCAGAAGGTGTCATTATCGATTACCTGGGTGAAGCAAAAAATCAAGGTGAAGCATTTGGAAGTTTGGGAATGGCAATGGGAATCGGTATTCTACTCGTGTACCTCATCATGGTTGCTTTGTACGAAAGTGCGGTTTATCCGCTTGTGGTATTATTTTCCATTCCCGTAGCTTTTGTCGGGTCATTTTTAGCACTTGCTCTAACCATGAGTTCGATGACTATTTTCGCTATTTTGGGATTGATTATGTTGCTGGGACTGGTTTCCAAGAATGCAATTTTAATTGTTGATTTTACCAATCACTTGAAAGCAGAAGGTATGGAGGTGAAAGAAGCTTTGATTGAAGCGGGTAAAGAACGTTTACGACCGATCTTAATGACCACTTTGGCAATGATTTTTGGTATGTTGCCTATTGCTTTGGCAAGCGGTGAAGGAGCTGAAATTAAAAATGGAATGGCATGGGTGATTATTGGTGGATTGACAAGCTCGATGTTGATTACATTGGTATTAGTACCGGCGGTTTATATGATTATTGAGCGTTGGAGACTAGCAGTAAATCGGTTGTTTACTGGTAAAAAGAAAGCGCAGCAAAATACGAATGATTTAGAATTGGAATTGAAAAATTAAGTTCCATTTTGGCAGAAATAAAAACTCCCTTTTTTCACTTGGAAAGAGGGAGTTTTTTTATGCGATCAACATAAGATTATTTGGTATATTCGTCCGATGGAAGATGAATTATTCATGTACAGATGCATTGATCTTGCCCGATTAGGAAATCGGAAGGTTGCCCCGAATCCCATGGTAGGCGCTGTCATTGTTCTGGATGGGAAAATTCTGGGAGAAGGATATCATGAGGCTTATGGAGAACCACATGCAGAAGTGAACGCTGTTCAATCTGTCGCAGATAAATCATTATTAAAGCAAGCAACCATCTATGTTTCTCTGGAACCTTGTGCACATTTCGGAAAGACTCCGCCCTGTGCGGATTTGCTGGTTTTGCATCAATTCAAACGAGTTGTTGTGGGGTGTTCGGATTCATTTTCGAAAGTCAGTGGGAAAGGTATTGAAAAATTAATAAAAGCAGGCATTGAAGTTAAAGTGGGGGTTCTGGAAAAAGAATGCCGCGAATTGAACAAACGTTTTTTTACTTTTCATGAAAAGAAAAGACCCTATGTGATTCTTAAATGGGCACAAACTAAGGATGGTTATATCGACAGAGAGAGGGTTGATGGTAATCCAAAAATCAATTGGATCAGTTCAGTTGAAAGCAAGTCCTTGGTGCACAAGTGGAGATCGGAAGAAAAGGCAATACTCGTTGGAAAAAACACCGTTTTAAACGATAACCCAACATTAACGGTACGTGAAGTGACTGGTATCAATCCAATTCGTTTGATTTTGGACAGCGATTTACAATTGACAGCAAAAGCTTCTGTTTTTAATAATGAAGCAAGGACGATTGTGTTTAATCGACTGAAAAACTCACAGGAAGATCATATTGAACAAATTCAGCTTCCCGATATGCATTCATCCAAAATACTTCAAAAATTATACGAATTGAATATTCAATCTGTTTTGGTAGAAGGAGGGAAGCAAGTGTTGGAATCCTTTTTACAAAATGAACATTGGGATGAAATTCGAATTATTGAAGGAAACGTACATTTTGATTCCGGCTTGACTGCTCCGGTAGTTGACAAGCTACCCGATCATTCGTTTCCTTTTTCCAACGATAC
>CAIUKX010000280.1 GCA_903899795.1 uncultured Flavobacteriales bacterium | reverse complement strand
GTTAATAACTGCCAATCTTTCTTTTTTAAATCTTCATCCTTCATAATTCATTTTTTGAACTACCAATATAAGAATAACATATAAATAATCCACAATAGGGATAGGTGCGTTAATTTTTTTAAAAAATATGGAACGTCGAAACGGGTTTTATCAATGATTAAAACAGAATCGACGCCGAAAATGATGCTACATAGTTAGAAGTCAAGCATTAACTAAATGCAGGTAAATCTCAAGTATACATTCTCTATTTCACGTAGTCAAAATCCAATTGACTTTCTCAAAAGATCACCTTATTATGACCTCGAAGCAGCAACGAAGTTAGTCTTGTGTCTATCGACTACATCACCACATTCACAATTCTTCCCGGAACAACAATCACTTTTTTCGGATCTTTTCCTTCGAGGTATTTTTTCGCTTCTTCACGGCTCATGACTTCTTTCTCGACTTCCTGAGGTGTAAGGCTCAAAGGTAATTCGACTTTGAAGCGCATTTTACCATTGAAAGAAACCGGATATTCGAAGTTCGCTTCTACCAATACACTTTCATCAAATTTCGGGAAAGCAGCATAACTGATGGTTCCTTTTTCGTTTCCGAGTTTCTCCCACAATTCTTCCGCGATATGCGGTGCATAAGGTGAAAGCAAGATCACCAATTGCTGGAAAATTTCTCTGCTCGTACATTTTTGCTCCGTCAATTCGTTCACACAAATCATGAAGTTGGAAACACCTGTATTGAAAGAAAAACGCTCTAAATCATCACTCAGTTTTTTGATGGTTTTGTGCAATGTTTTCAGCGATTCTTTATTTGGGGCATCAGTAGTATAGGAAATGTTCCCTTCTTCGTTGTGCATCAAACGCCATAGTTTTCGAAGGAAGTTGTGGACTCCGTTGATTCCTTTCGTATCCCATGGTTTGAACTGCTCCAAAGGACCCAAGAACATTTCATACATACGCAGGGTATCTGCTCCGAATTTTTCTACCAGTTCATCCGGCGTTTGAACGTTGAACTTGGATTTGGACATTTTTTCTACTTCGTGCCCACAGATGTATGTTCCATCATCTTCTAGAATAAAATCAGCATTTTTCAAGAAACTGAACAAAGAATCTTTTTCTGCTGATGAAATATCTAATACATCATTATCTACATATTTTATATCAATGTATTTCGGTATAAATTGTTGGTAATCTATAATTATTCCTGTATTATTATTTCCAAATCTTTCTTCTATTATTTTATTCCTTTTTGTTCTAATATTTTCAATTTCGTCAATTATTTCATTTGGAATATTCTCAAGATCATCAGCATTTCTAATAGCTTTATATTTATTTGCTGAAATAAATATTGGAGCTAAAACTTCTTGAGGAAAATTAGGGTTGTCAACACTAATACTTAGATCTCCGAAAAGACCTAAGATATATTGACAATATACCAAACTACTTCTCCCTAAAATCATCCCTTGATTGATCATTTTTTGGAACGGTTCATCAAAAGAAATAAATCCTTGATCATGTAGGAATTTAGTCCAGAAACGTGAGTACAATAAATGTCCGGTTGCGTGTTCCGAACCACCGATGTACAAGTCTACGTTTTTCCAGTAATCCGCGGCACTCTTGCTCACGAACTCTTGCTCATTTTTCGGATCCATGTAGCGCAGGAAATACCAGGAACTTCCCGCCCAACCCGGCATGGTATTCAATTCAATCGGGAAAACAGTTTTGTTGTCTATGTTTACCGTATCGACAATCTGATTGTCCACCGTGTCCCACGCCCATTTGTGTGCGTTCCCGAGCGGTGGTTTACCATCTTCCGTCGGAAGGTATTTTTCCACTTCAGGCAGAATGATCGGTAAGTCTCTCGTATGAATCATTTTTGGTAAACCATCCTGGTAATAAACCGGGAAAGGTTCACCCCAATAGCGCTGTCTGGAGAAAACAGCATCGCGCAAACGGTAATTCGTTTTTCCTTTTCCAAGGCCTTTCGCTTCGATGGCTTCAATCGCTTTTTTCATGGCATCTTTTACTTCCAAACCGCTCAGGAAATCCGAATGGGCAATTTTCCCTGATTTTTCAGCATAAGCTGCTTCCGAAATATCGATGCTCTCGAAAATATTTTTGATTTCAATTCCGAAGTGTTTTGCAAAATCCCAGTCACGCTGATCACCGCATGGAACGGCCATTACAGCACCTGTTCCGTAAGAAGCTAGAACGTAATCTCCGATCCAGATCTGAATTTTTTCTCCTGTAAACGGATGGATGGCGAAAGCACCTGTATTTTGTCCTGAAATGTTTTTCACGTCCGCCTGACGGTCACGTTCCGATTTCAGGGAAGCGTTTTTCTTGTATTCAGCTACTTGCGCCGCATATTCTGGAGTAGTAATCTGATCTACCAACGGATGTTCCGGTGCCAAGACCATGAATGAAACGCCAAAAATTGTATCTGGTCGGGTGGTGAATACTTCTATAAACTCACTCTCGCTCTCACACTCAAATCTAACGGATGCTCCGACTGATTTCCCGATCCAATTGCGTTGAATTTCCTTGATCGATTCCACCCAATCCAATCCATCCAAACCGGTTAACAAACGTTCAGCATATGCCTTGATCCGCATCGACCATTGACGCATTAATTTTTGTTCCACCGGATGACCACCGCGTTCCGAAACACCGTTCACGATTTCGTCGTTGGCAAGAACCGTTCCCAAAGCCGGACACCAGTTCACCCATGAATCCGCCAGAAAAGCCAGGCGATAGTTGTGCAGAATTTCTTCCTTCTTTTTCGCATCGAATGATTTCCATTCTTCCGCAGAGAAAATAATCTCACAGTCCGAACAAGCATCTACGTTTCCATTTCCTTTGCTTTCGAATTCTGAAATCAAGTTGGAAATTCGTTCCGCTTTGTTCGTTGTATTATTGTAATAACAATCGTATAATTCTTTGAAAATCCACTGTGTCCATTTGTAATATTCAGGCGAAGAAGTACGAACCTCTCTGTCCCAGTCAAAAGAGAAACCGATTTTATCCAGCTGGTCACGGTAGCGGGCAATGTTTTCTTCTGTCGTCACTGCAGGATGCTGACCAGTTTGAATCGCATATTGTTCTGCTGGCAAACCAAACGAATCGTATCCCATCGGATGCAGTACGTTGAATCCCTGCAAACGCTTGTAACGCGCATAGATATCTGATGCGATGTACCCGAGTGGGTGACCCACGTGCAGTCCTGCGCCGGAAGGATAAGGAAACATATCGAGCACATAGTACTTAGGTTTTGAACTGTCGTCTTCAGCCTTAAATGTCTTGTTATCAGCCCAAATTTTTCTCCATTTAGGTTCTATGTCGCGAAAATTGTATTCCATGGTGTGTGATTTCTTCTTTTGAAAGGTGTAAAGTTAGTGATTTAGACGAAAGACTACAAGACAAAAGAAGTAAGACTAACTTCGTTGCTGCTTCGCGGTCATAATAGGGTGATCTTTTGAGAAAATCAATTGTCTTTTAGCGTAACTTGTCCAGAGAATCAGGAGCAGTCTTGAGTCTTTCAGTCTTGATTCTATTTAAAAAATTCAACATTCAACATTCAGCATTAAAAATTATTTATCTTTAGCCCGGCTATGAAATCCGTATTGAATATATCTCTCCTCTGCTTGATGACGTTTCTGTTTTCAATGATTTCTGTTGCACAACATACTCAGGAAATACAACTCAAACAAGCGTACAAAAAAGAAAAAGATGTTTCCAAGAGTTTCATGCGCCTGTTGACATTAGGAGAATATTACAAAGAATACAACATTTATCTGGCTGATTCCCTGAAGCAAGTGATTCTTCAAAAGAGTTATTCGCTGGGTGATAATTACAAATTCAAAGCTTTATTGTATAGTGCCGAAATCGCCGAAATACAAGGAAATCAAGATCAATATTTCCGGGATATTTTAGCACTTAAACCCTTTTCTGAAAAAGCAAAATCTCCGGAAATTCAATTCGAAGTATACCGCCATTTGGGGTATTACCATAGTGCGTTGCTGCAATTCAAAAAAGCTAAAGAATACCTGGATTTGGCTTTGGCATTGGCGAAAAGATCAAGGAACAATGCTCATATTTCCGAGACATATTCCTACATCGCGTTGAATTTTATGCTGTCGAACAAGAAAGATTCTTCTTTCTATTTTACAGAACAATCCATCCAGTTTGCCCGTCGTTCTGCCAATAAAAGTGTCCTTGCAGAAAGTTTCAATACGCAAGCGAGAATCTATGGTTATTTCGGTCAGATTGAATTGAGTGTGGCCAAAAATTATTTCAGTTTACAGTTGGTTTCCGGTGTGAATGATTTACCGAAAATGGCTCAATATACCCGTGAAATAGGTCAATCTCAATTGCAGATTTCGAACTTGGGTGAAGCAGAAAAGTATTTCAAACAGTCCATTGAGTATTCACGGCAAATTCACGATAAGCGTCAGGTCGCATTAGGACTTTCGAATTTGGGAACGGTATACAAGGAGCGAAAAGAATACGACAAAGCGATCGAATACAACCAGATGGCTATTACTTCGCTGACGGCTTTGAACGATTACAATGGATTGGGAGAAGCGCATAACAACCTCGGTGTAATTTACCGGGAGCAAAAAAAATACGATCTGGCAGCGCACAATTTTAACAAGGCTTTGGTGTATTATGAATCGACCAACAACCGTGAAAAAATTGCCGGGGTTTATCACAACGTAGGAACAGTCTTTCAGCAACAGAAAAAATACCAGATTGCTTTAAATTATCTGAACCGTTCAATAGAAATTAGAAAACAGTTCGGTTCTCAAAGTCAAATTTTCTACACTTACAGAATCATTGCTGATGTATACAGCGATATTGGTAAAGCCAAAGAATCATTGAAATACATGCACTTGTACCTTGATTTTATTGACAGCAATACCTCCATTCAGGAATCAGCAAAAATCGCTGAATTGAGTGAGTTGTACCGTTCAGAACAGCGAGAACGTTTGATCAATATGCAGGCAGATTCGATCGAACGTCAGCGGCAAGAAAGAACCCTGACGTCTACTAAATTGGAGAATACAGAATTGAAGAACAATCAGAAAACCTACATCATCATTGGTTTCATTATCATCATTGTTTTGGCTGGGATCATTGGGTTTTACCGTTTCAATCAAACACGTATCAAGCAACAACAAAAAGAAGCGGAAATGTTGCAAACCTTGTTGAGAAGTCAGATGAATCCACATTTTATCTTCAACTCAATGTCGGTGATTCAAAGTTATATTTACGATAACGATATCAAGAATTCCTCCAAGTTTTTGGTGAATTTTTCCCGTTTGATTCGTTTGATTTTGGAAAATTCTCCGAAGGAATTCATTCCGATAGCAACGGAGGTAGAAATTCTTCAAAAGTACTTGGAAACACAAAAATTACGTTTCGAAGAGCGTTTTGAATTTTCGATTGATATCGAAGATCAAATGATGGTAGAAAATGCGATGATTCCACCGATGATCACACAACCGTTTATAGAGAATGCGATTGAACATGGACAGTTGCATACGATCGACGGAGGTTTCATTCATGTTATTTTTTCGAAGAACAAAGATATGTTGGAAATCCGCATCGAGGACAATGGAATTGGCCGGAAAAATTCAGAAAAAAACAAGAAAAGTAAGGCGCATACCAGTATGGCTCTGAACATTACGAAAGAAAGAATCTCGAACTTGAACAATAAATACAAGACTTCGGGTTACATGATAATAGAAGATTACAATAAAATATTGGAAACCGGAACAAAAGTATTAATTTCGTTACCGTACCAAGTAGACGCTCAAACTAAAAAAACGTAGAAAATGAAAAAGGCTATAGTTATTGACGATGAAAACAGAACTCGGGATTTAATTGCAAAGATGATTAATTCTTTTGGTTTAGGAATTGAAGCGATTCCAGCCGGAGAAAGTGTAGCATCTGGTATCAAAGCAATTGAGGAACACAACCCTGATCTGGTTTTTTTAGATATTCAAATGCCGGATGGAACGGGATTCGATTTGTTAAAAGCTATTCCCGATAAATCCTTCGAAGTGATTTTCATTACTGCTCACGAAGAATTTGCTATCAAAGCAATCAAATTCAGTGCCTTGGATTACATATTAAAACCGGTTGATTCCGATGAATTACGAGCTGCTGTTGAAAGAGCTTTGGAATCGATGGGAAGCAACAAAGAACAAAGCCAATACGAAGCGTTGCAATTGAACATGCAGCCCAATCAAAAGAGACGATTGGTTTTGAAAACACAAGAAAGTGTTCACGTAATTGAACTGGACAACATTATCCGTTGTGAGGCTGATAGAAATTACACCTCTTTTTATTTGACGGGAGGAAAGAAAATTTTGGTTTCAAAAACCCTGAAAGATTACGAAACATTATTAACTGGACATAATTTTTTACGCGTACAGCAATCGCATTTGATTAATCTTGATTTTGTGGCGCGATATGACAAAGGAAATGGTGGATCTGTTGTGATGAAAGATGATTCGGAAGTTCCTTTATCACCCGCTAAAAGAGATATTTTCTTCAAAATTTTAGATAATCTTTTGTAGGAAGAATCATTTAGCCTACGCTTTTAATCTTTCCAACACCTTATTAATAGCCCTTTCAGGCTTGTTCTAATTCTATACTTTGTTTAGAATGGTTGATCTCATATATCTATTTGATCATTAACCAATAATATCTATTTCCTCATCCACCCTTCGTAATGATTATACTCAATTTTAAAAATTAGACGAAATATCGATTTTGATAGACCAAAATTGCTCAATATTCATTTAGCTCCTACAAATCAATTTAGTATACATACATTTGAAGTAAGAAATAAGGAGAAAAATTCAGGTTATTTTCTTTCATGGTTTCGCTTTGACATATTGATGAGGTTTTACTGCTTGGAGAGGCAGTTTTCATTTTCTAGTTTGATAAAGAGTATAACAGTTCTTATTTAACCTCATTGATTTTCTAAGCTTGTAATTAAGTTTACACGGCATGTAAGAAATAACCTGATTTTTTAAAATGAAGGTTCGTACCAAAAATATAGCAGGCAACTGCAAAGAAGTTACATACTACTACAACTAACTTCAAAGAGGGTTGATCGTTTCACGGTCAGCCCTTTTTGGATTTTATCCGAAAAAGGTTGGGATTATTTTCACCGGGTGATCAGCTCATTAAAAATCCATTTACATATTCTCCAACTCTTCTTCACAAATAGCATACAATACCGGTCTGCTGGGTGTGGCGTCGTTTTCGAAGGGTGCTGTTTGCAATTCCAAAAGATAGGAACCGTCATTTACAGACTCATCAATAAAAACCAATTCTGTAATTGTTTTGTCAAATCTTGGGTTTTCCGGAAGTTGCCAAAATGCGTGGTGAAATGCTAATTTTCCATCATCTGATTCGCGATCTACGGATGGAAGGTCAACTAATAAATGTCGGACTCCACAATCATTTAATACATCTATGCAATCGATATCCAAATAGGGAGGATTTGTTTCTGTGTAATTCAAATGCTTTTTAGTTTCAGAATTGGGCAATGTCCGAATGATTAGTGCTCTTACTTTTTTGCCGGTTAATTTTTCAACTAACTGATCTTTTTCAATAATATAATCCAGACAACCATCTTTTTCATTTTGTCTCATCCGCGGTTCGACAGAAATTAATTCAGCATTAAAAAAGTATGATTTTAGAGATTGATTGACTGAATGTACAATGGGCGTGATGTGTCCCAAACATTCGGTATGTGTTCCGTGTCCATGTGGATTGAAAGAGATATTTCTAAAATTAACACTTCCACCGTCTTTTACAGAACCATTGAATCTATTTTTGATAACCGGCTCGATTATCGGTGCATCAACATACCAAGCTCTAGGGTTGTCAGTGGTATTGGTTAGCGGAATAGAAATGTCTATAGGATTTTCAGTTTCAATAAAATGGCTGTTATCAAGATATAATTTCATACTCCTGGATTTTTACCCGAAGATATGGATTTGTTCGTTTCAATAGTAAATGATTGAAAAATATTTTAATATTTACCATGGTAAATAAATAATTATAGTATATTTGTACTAAATAATTAAAATTTAGAAAAATGAAATTAATAGGTTTATTCGTATTTGCAGTAGCAACAACTGCATTATTCTCTTTCAACAGTGGTAAAGAGACACCAAGTGTAAAACATCAAACAGGTTACACATTGGATAAAGAAACTTCAACTTTAGGTTGGAAAGGTGGAAAAAGTGCAGCTTATTTCCACACTGGAGTTGTAAAATTCAGTGAAGGAAAAGCAGCAATGGAACACGGAGCGTTAATGAGTGGAGAATTCAATGTTGATTTGAATACTATCGCTGTAACTGATGCTTTGCCGAAAGAAAAACAAGATGGATTAGCTAAACATTTGAAAAATGAAGATTTTTTCAATGTGGCGAAATTTGCATCTGCAAAAGTAACGATTGGAGCATACAAAGACGGGAAATTACCTACTACTATTAACGTGATGGGTGTTGATATCAAACAAGATATTCCGGTAACTGTTACTACAACAGATAAAGGAGCAACGATCACAGGTAAATTTGATGTTGATTTTACAGCAGCTAAAATTCCTGGATGTCAAAAACAAGAAGGTGACAAAGAAAGTATTTCACCAGTATTTTCTTTCGACTTGAATTTGGTATTGAAAGCACAGAAATAAATAAAGATCAGTACAAGTAAAAAAAGGGGTGGGTTTTCTCACCCCTTTTTTATTTCTTTGTAAAATGGAAAAAGAACATTTTGAAGCGATCATTTTTGATTTAGGTGGAGTAATCATCAACCTCGATTATCAACGAACCATCGATGAATTCAAAAAACTTGGATTGCCGAATTTTGAAGCTTTGTATACACAAGCGAAGCAGTCTAACTTATTTGATGATTATGAAACAGGAAAAATTTCATCGCAGCATTTTGTGAATGGTTTACTTCCTTTTTTACCTGTAGGCACTAGCCCAAACAAAGTTGTCCATGCCTGGAATGCGATGATTTTAGACTTCCCGATTGAGCGATTGAATTTATTGGATCAGCTTAGGGATAAGTACCGTATTTTCTTATTGAGTAATACCAATGAAATTCACTATCAAGCTGTAGAACGATCATTAGCGAAAACTACAGATCGAAAATTAGATACTTATTTTGAAAAGATTTATTTGTCACACGATCTCAATTTGAGAAAACCTCATTTAGAAATCTTCGATTATGTATGCGTGGAACAGAATTTAGATCCTTCAAAAACCTTATTTATTGACGATACAATTGGTCACATAGAAGGTGCCAATTCCTATGGATTGAAAACGCATCATTTGCAGGGTAAAACAATCGTAGAGATTTTGAGTTAGTAAGATACTATTGTTTCAAAATCAGCTTTTTTCCTGACACAATTCTACAAGAATGCCATCTGTAGATTTAGGATGTAAAAAAGCAATCCGTTTGTTATCAGCACCGTCTTTTGGGGTTTGATGAATTAATTCAAATCCTTCATTTTTTAATCGTTCCATATCTTTTTCAATATCGTCTGTATCAAATGCGATGTGGTGTATACCTTTCCCTTTTTTGGATAGAAATTTAGCGATAGGAGAATCTGGATTTGTAGCTTCAAGGAGTTCAATCTTCGATTCACCAATTTGTAGAAATGCAGTTTTAACACCTTCTGATTCCACCTCTTCGGTTTTATAGCAGGATGTCCCCAGCAGACTTTCGTATACTTTTAATGATTCTTGAATACTGTCTACTGCGATTCCTAGATGTTCTATTTTTTTCAGCATAATTTCAAAAAAAAACCCTGTAGTACAAATGTGCTACAGGGTCGTATATCAATTAATAATTTTATCCTTTGATGAATTTTTCGTTTACGTTATCGTAATTGATGTAGTAAATTCCTTTAATTAGATTTTCGCAATTAACAGAAGATCCAACTCCTTTTTTCACTATACTTCCGTA
The DNA here is from genome assembly GCA_903899795.1 of uncultured Flavobacteriales bacterium. Lineage (GTDB taxonomy): Bacteria > Bacteroidota > Bacteroidia > Flavobacteriales_D > Crocinitomicaceae > CAIUKX01. The sequence continues at coordinate 825 of CAIUKX010000280.1, read as the reverse complement.
AGCATCAAAAATTTCATAACGGGTTTCAACTGGTTTTCCGTTGGCTGTAAAGTTAATCACATCTTTAACTTTCGTTGGACTCTTAGTTACTGGTGACAAATTAGAAGTGAATTTAACTTCGTTAGAAGTTCTCTTAGCACCAGAGTGATCCACCTGTACTACACGAATTTTATTTTCACCAGAGTGTGGCGATACTTGAAACTCGTATGAATTAGCACCTACATTTCCTTTACCACCAACTTCTCCTATAGTTACCCATTTGTTCCATCGGTACTGCTCAACAAAGTAGGGCAATTTACCATGCTCATCAGTAGTTTTCCAAATTAATTTACCATCATTACTGATTTCAATAGAACTTACTTTGAAAGTACTTCTTGGTAATAAAACTTCAGGATTTAAGATTTTTGGTTTACATCCGTCATTATGTTCAATCACAATAAAAACAGGATCGCCTATAGCTATGTTAAACATAGAAAAATCAATCTCAAAAGCTCCCATATTTGTTCCACCTGGCATGATATCACCATTTACGGTAACTTTTGTGGCGCAGTAACCAAATCCATCATCATCCATTGGATTTTGAACATAAAGGTTTTTACCTTGATAACTTCCTTCTATAGAAAGAGCCCCATAAGAAATGGTGCTTATTAAGTTTAAAATCAGTAAAGTAAGAAAAAGTCTCATCTAAATCCAGTATGTTTTATGCAATTATTACAATGTTATCTGCAACAAATTTATGTTAGCAAATATAGTATTTTTTTTAATTAATCTACATTTCCACAAAAAATAAGCTAATAAATTACAGTATTCGGCTATAATAATAAG
>CAIUKX010000279.1 GCA_903899795.1 uncultured Flavobacteriales bacterium | reverse complement strand
CATACCTTTAACCCCAGTTTTCAGTATGGTGACTCTAAAGAAGATCTCTCTTACTTTTTAACGGGCTCGTTTTTAACAGATAGTATTGGAATTGAAAATCCAGCACCTTCCGCTAATCCAACGCACGACAAGACCAGGCAAAGCAAAGGTTTTGGGTTATTTTCCTATAAACCTGATGCAAGCACAAAATACAGTTTAATGGTTGGCACCTACACTGGCGCTTTTCAAATACCTACCCTTAGCGGAGTACAGGGGGGAGGGACAAATCTGCAGAATCCTTATTATTCTAGTATTACAAATTCAAATTCCAGTCCTCTCGCCCCTAGTATTACAAACCCATACCCACAAAATCTATTATTCACGAATCCCCCGATTTACGGAGATTCTTCCTTAGTTAATGATCAACAATTTGAACAGAATCAGTATGCGGTACTTACTTTACAAAGATTAATTAACGATCAATACAGTTATCAAAGCTCAATTTACTCTAACTACTCAACGACTCACTACATACCTGATGCCGCAGGCAATCTATATTTTAGTGGTAGCTCTGCCGATGTTTTTAAGAAAAGTCTAAAAACAGGTCTTCAGTCAGACTATACATTTAAATTAAATGACAATCACACCGTTAAAACAGGTTTTATCAGTTCCACCGAAAACAACGCTACTACAAATAGCTCCCTTGTCTACTCTATACCCAATCCATCTCAAGATGAAGGAGGTGGTAAGGCCTTAGCAAACGGAAGTCCGTTTGTGGTTAGCGACAATAATACTAAAAATGGTAATTATTCAGTTGGTTTATATGTGCAAGATTCTTGGCAAATTACTTCTAAACTAACTACTAATTACGGCTTGAGGTATGATTACTTTAATGCATTCGTCGCTGGAAATCAACTTAGCCCCAGATTAGGTTTTGTGTTTAAAGAATCAGAATCAACAACGATGCACGCGGGATATTCCCATTACTTTACACCGCCTCCAAATGAATTGGTATCCACGAGTATCCAAAGTTTGTTTGCGAACACAACCCTAGCCGCAACGGGCACAAATAATTCAGTAAAGCCTGAAGTTGGAGATTACTATGACATTGGTTTTTCTAAGCGCATTACTAAAAGCTACACCCTCAGTGCAGACACATTTTTAAAAAATACACAGAATTTAATTGATGAGGGTCAATTCAGTCCAGCCCCTATTTTGACGCCATATAACTATCAATACGGAAAAATATATGGAGCAGAGTTATCAAATTCATTCAAATCAGGTAAGTTAAGCGCCTATCTCAACTTAACCTACAACGTTAGTCTTGGGAAAAATATCATTTCAAGCCAATATCTATTTAGCCAACAAACTCTTCAGTATTCTTCAGCCAACTGGCTTAACGTAGATCACGGACAAACACGAACCATCTCAGGTGGAGCGTCCTATCTTTTGAATGAAACAAGGTTTAATGTCAGCATGATTTACGGAGGAGGACTTCGTAGTGGTTTTGCAAACACAGAGCTACTGCCCTCCTATACTGTGCTTAACTTGGGCGCTACCAGGACTATCACAACCTCAGGCTTAGGTCCAATCGAATATAGATTTAGTATCAACAATGTATTTGATCACGGTTACGAAATCCGAGACGGGAGCGGTGTAGGTGTGTTCGCACCCCAATATGGACAAAGAAGAGCTTTTTATACTGGTTTAACCAAAAGGTTTTAGTATCTATTTCCCTGATAAGGACTTTCATTAAAATCCAAATCCTTATTTGATTTTTTATGTATTGCGCTGTTATTTGAATTTACTTTTTATCGCACCATACAATTTATTTGAATTGAACATTGTTTATGTTGTATGGTAATTTAATGTCTGAAAATTTTTTTAATGAAAATTCTCGCAAATTTTTCACAAAGTTAAGCACATATAATTTATCTTATTTGCAATAGTTTTTATAAAGTACCTGAATGACTTCTAAGGCAACAGAATTTGAAATTGAGTAGTATATTTTCTTACCATCACGTCTGGCAGTTATCAACTCCTCATCTCTCAATATTCCAATTTGTTGAGATAACGTAGGCTGATAAATACCGCACTCTTCTTCTATTTCACTTACGTTTTTCTCCCCTGTACATAAATGACATAAGATAAGCATCCGATTTTTATTCGCAATTGCATTAATCAGTTTATAAGCTTTTTCCAAAGATAGCTCCATTTTCAATGGATCGATAACAGTATTTTTCATTTTTTATAATAAATTGAT
>CAIUKX010000278.1 GCA_903899795.1 uncultured Flavobacteriales bacterium | reverse complement strand
TGGAACTGGAGTAAGACAATTTCAAAATATGGTTGTAGCTTCAAAAGAAGATTACGAAGCTTTAGCTGAGAAATAAAAACTATAGAACTATGAAAAGGGGCTGCATTAGTAGCCCCTTTTTTTTAACTAATAATAACATGGAAAATAACAACGAAAATCAGGTAAGTATTGAATTAACAGAAGAAATTGCTGTTGGGATTTATTCAAATTTGGCGATTATTACACATTCACCTACTGAAATTGTAAGTGATTTTGTACAGATTATGCCTGGAATGCCAAAGGGTAAAGTTCGGTCAAGAGTTATCATGACCCCTCAAAATGCAAAACGTTTCATGAGAGCACTAATTGATAATATCCAAAAATACGAGCAGACATTTGGAATGATCGAGGATAATGATAATCATGGAATGCCTCCGATTAATTTCGGAACACCGACAACCCAAGCTTAAAACAAATTTTTAATGTTGAATGTTTAATGTTGAGTTATTAAAATCCAACATTAAGCATTCATAATTAGAATGACATCTCTTTCTCCCAAATCATTTCATTTCCACAAGCATCTTTCAAAATAATTTTCAGAAAGTGCTTGCCCACCAAATTTTCAGGTTTTCTAAAAAACAGATAACTACCCTTGGTTTCATATTCCAGTACTTGCCAGTGCCCATCAACAAAGAGGTCATAATCGACTAGACTAGTTTTATTTTCTGATACTTTCCAACTTAATACAGGTTTGGTACAAAGCGTATCGATTTTCGTAAAATTGAGTGTAGCTATACTTGGAGGAATCGTGTCAACTTTAATGGAAAAAGAACCGAGTGATTTCGAATCTGCACTTAACCAGCCATTAGTATATTTCGTTGCTAAATAGCTTCCGTTTGCAGCTATATAATACTTCTCAGTTGAAAGTTGAGGTGCGACCAATTTGAGTTTAACAGCGATTGTTTTTTGAATTGGTTGTGAAGAAGAACCTATCGATGTCGATTTCTCAGTTTCCAGTTGTTTTGGAATGGGTTCATATACACACCCTTCAGGTATGTCTACCGCAAACGTAGCGCCTTTGTACGAAAACGAACTATCGGGAAATAAAAGTGTTTTGGGAGAAAGAGTGGGAGAACTATGGAGAACACCTGCCAGTACACTGACTTTGAATGTAAGTTCACTTTTATTATTTTTTGTATCATAAGCCACATAATTGATTTTTGCAGTATCGTTAGGTTGGAGATGGATTATCCCAATATTATCATTGTGGTATATAGTTAAAGGGTTTTCTTTGGTACGGAATGATTTGTGGTATTTTTTCTTAGCTCCGTGGTATTCCTCATAATCGGTATGCGAATTAATATAACGGGTATGATCAAAAGAAACACTGTCCAGATGATGACCAAAAATGGTGTCGTTGTTTACAATTAGATAACTTCCATATAATCCAAGAGGATTATCGGCCTGGTTATAGTGATCAATCACATCAAAGGCAAATCCGATTCCTCCCTGTTCAGAACAAAAATTGGATGGAATGGTCGTTGCATTTCCTCCGATATAATATCCGAATTTCCCTTTGGAAACCGGAATTGTTTTATTTTTTCCTTTGAGAAGATAACCTTTTTCTGTTAAACCATAAATTTTAACAGCACGAATTTCAGGGGCTTTAGTGTCAATAAGATCAAAGCCAAAAATCAGTGGATTCATTGCACTTTCCGTCTTGGTATCACGTAATTCAAAATGCAAATGTGGTGCAGTTGAACTTCCAGTATTGCCTGATAATGCAAAATTCTCCCCTTTTTGAAGAACAATCTCAGTTGGTTTAGGGAAAATTTCAACTTCAAAATTTTGTTCTTTTTGTTGGGTTAAAGTGACCAATGAATCAATCTTTCCAACGAAGGTGCTGCAATGCGCATACACGCTCGTAACACCATTTGGATGATTGATGTAAACTACTTTTCCATAACCATAAGGAGAAACTTTTATTCTGGAAACATATCCTTTTTCAATCGCATATAATTTCAAACCCGTAGTACCATTTGTTTTGAAATCGACACCCATGTGAAAGTGATTTGGACGCAATTCACCAAAATTGGCGGAGAGTATCAATGGAATATCTAATGGAGGATGGTAGTTGGTAGTGCTATTTTTTTGGGCAAAAACGGGAAGAAAAAAAAATGGAAAAAGGAGTTGATATAAAAGTTGTCTCGTCATTCACCAAAAATACGAGTTTTGAAAAAAAATACATAAAAAGAATGGCTTAAAATGTTGTTAATATACCTTACATTGTTAATTTTGTGGAAAGTCGTAAACAATGACCGAAAGAATTCAGCATATCATAGATGGTATTCGGTTGAAATGCAAAGCATTGTATTCTCAACTGGAGTCTGAGCGTGCTATAAGAGCAACGCAGGAGGCTGAATTGGTGCAACTCAAAGAAGAAAATTCCACTCTATTAACTGAGAAAAATGAGTTGGGATTGGAAATTGAGAAGCTGAAATCAGAGTTGAATACGATTGAAAAACAACGAATCGATGAAAGAGAATCTGCTATTCATGGTAGAAATGAAGAAATCGATGACTTGGTGAGGGAAATAGAACACTGCATCAATCAGTTAAAACAATAACGAATGAGTAAGTTATCCTTAAAAGTTGTAGTTGCCGGAAGAACTTATCCTTTAACCTTAAATGAAGGTGAGCAGGATAAAGTATTGAAGGCTGCTGAAGACATTAACAAAGCAATTAAATTGCTACAGGATAGTTATGCAGTTAAAGATATGCAAGATTTATTGGCCATGACGGCATTACAACTTGCGACAAAACCTAAAGTTCAAGGTACGAAAGTACCTCAGGAAGCTGATTTTACAGCAATTGAAAAAGAACTAGAGAATTTGTCCAGCGAATTGGATGGCTTAGAATAGTTGATAGATTTTACTTAGGTTTCCCCACTCCTTCGTGCCAAAATATTGGTGGGTTGAGTGGGTTTTTTATTTATATTAATTTGTAAGAAAACGAAAAATGAACATAGTAATAGGATTATTAATAGGATTAATCGGGGGTGGTATTGTAGCGTTTTATTTGCAGAATGTACTCTTAAAGAAGAAAAACGAACAGATTATCAAAGAGGCGGAATTAGAAGCTGAGTCTATCAAAAAAGATAAAATTCATCAAGCAAAAGAACAGTTTTTCAAATTAAAAGAGGAACATGAATTGGCTGTAAAAGAAAAAGATAGAAGACTTCAGTCAATGGAGGATAAAGTGAAAGGAAAAGAAAATACCTTGTCACAAAAAATTGAAGAGTTAGGAAGAAAAGAAAAAGAAACGGAACGCATTCAAGCTGATTTTGAAAATAAAGTTCAAGCGGTTGACTTGAAGCATCAGGAGTTGGATAAAATTCAGCAAAAAAGAGTTTTGGAATTGACCAAAATCAGTGGTATGTCTGCTGATGATGCAAAACATCAATTGATGGAGGCATTGAAAGATGAGGCTCGTACAGGAGCTATGGTTCACATTAAAGAGATCATGGAAGAAGCCAAGTTGAATGCAAACATGGAGGCAAAGAAAATTGTTA
>CAIUKX010000277.1 GCA_903899795.1 uncultured Flavobacteriales bacterium | reverse complement strand
TGACAAAAAAATAAATAATATTTTAGAATATAAAATAAAGTGTGATAAGATTTTTTATTGAGAAGATAATCAATTTGGAAAATAAAACTATTAATGCTTTGGAAATGATACCTTCAAGTTCAATAATGAATAAAAAACCTTTTTTTTCAGTTATTGTTCCAACCTATAACAGAGCTCATGCTCTACAAAAATCAATTCAGAGTATACTCACCCAAACGTTTCAAGATTTTGAAATTATTATTGTGGATGATGCTTCAACAGACAATACGGAGGAGGTAGTTTGTTCGATCAAGGATGATAGGATTCATTATTTTGTCAATGAAATAAATCAAGAAAGATGCATTACTCGAAATAAGGGAATCGAAAAAGCTGTAGGTGAATACATCTGTTTCCTGGATAGTGATGATTATCATTTACCGAATCATTTGCAGGTAATTTATGAAGAAATTCAGCTTCAAAATTATGCAAAAGCTTTTTACTTTACGAATGCTTGGAATGAAGATGATTTGGGAAACAGATCAGAAAGATGTTGTCCGGATTTTGAAAATGAAAACAGCTATACTTATTTTCTGAAATTTACAGTCAATCCCCAACGCTGGGCAGTTCACCATTCTATCTTTGAAAAGCTAAAATTTGATAATGATGTAATCATCTGTGAAGATATGGATATGAGCTTGCGTATGTTGGCAGCCGGAATACCGGTTTTTCAGATTAAAACCCGATCGACCGTGTATGTTGCTGCACCGGATAGTTTTACGGTAGCTGATAGTAATAAAGCATCTAAAGAACTTTTTTATTTGAAGCGGATTTTTGCAAGAAAGGAATTGAAAGGGAAGCTTGAGATGAAGGAATGTGATCGTTTATTGAGTATGTGTTATTTTCATTTGGCTGTTAAAGCTTATGATGAAAAAAAAAGATTAACTGTTTTTAGTTGCTCAGCGAAATCATTTTTTTTATTCCCCCAAGGATATAATGGAAAAACAAATAAGATTTTAGGGGTTATGTGTATCTATTCAATACCGGCTATAGGTGGTATAATGAGGTTTATGAAAAAGAGTAAAAATAAATAGAATGCAAATCAAAACTAAATTACCGATTAATGTAAAAATGGAGCATTTGCATCTATTTAATGGAAAACAATATTATTCATTGCGCCCTCTAAAAATGAGGGAGATAAAAAATGTATTTATTACACATTGGGGACTACTATTAAAAAACTTTTTTTTGCCAAGAAGATCTGCAGAAAACTTGTTAGGAAATTATGATCAAACATTTTATGTTAAACATTGGAGAATTGCGTTAGAACAGTTTTTCGTTTCTAAATTCGGAAAAAGTCTGCCAAGTGTTAAGTTAAACGATGAAAAATTATATTTCAGTATACATACTCCATGGTTTGGTTATTTTTCATGGTTAACGACCTATTTACCACGCCTTATTTCAGTTTCAGAAAAATATCCAAATGCAGTATTATTAGTTCCTGAAGAGTGGAGAGATTTACCGTTTGTAGATGCATCACTGCAGCTGTTTGATAATGTAGAAAAAAAAGTGATAGAACACGATCACCATATTTTTGTCAAGAATTATATTTTTTGTGAAACCAGACCTTGGACTTCGATGTTTTATCCTGAACATATTGAACAGGTGCGCCAATTGTTTTTTTCAGCTGTTGAGAATAAAGAAAATAATTTGGAACCAATCAAGAGAATTTATATTTCCAGAAAAAAAACGAATAGGAGAAAGGTATTGAACGAAGAAGTCATAGAAAAGTATTTATTTGACAATGATTTTCAGTCTATTTGCTTTGAAGATTATAGTATTTTTGATCAGGTTTTTTTAATGAAAAATGCTGAGATTGTCGTTTCGATGCATGGGGCAGGGATGACAAACGGGATGTTTATGAAACCAAACAGTATTTTATTTGAATTATCACCTGAAATAAATGATCACAAATTATTTCGTTTTCCTTTTTGGAGAATAGCTTCAATTGTCGATGTGAAGTACTATATTCAATTTTGTGAATCTGTAAACGGGGGTGAAGATGATTATTATTCACGAAATATTATAGTGGACTTTCAAGAATTTAAAGAAAATATGGATCTTGTAATCCAACAATAGAAATTTTGATGACAAAAAAAAGTATACTAAACACGATGCAAAATATGATAGGTAATAGTTTTACCTTGAATATTTTAGAGAAAATTACGGGTTCAAGGATCCTCAAAAAAATGCCGATAGGCCTTGATCTTATCAATGATATCAATAAGAATTATCCCAATTATTCGTTGTTAACCATTATTGATGTGGGAGCAAATGTAGGTCAGTCAGAAAATGACTATGTCAGAAAAAACCCGAATACAGCTGTCTACTGTATTGAACCTGTGGGAACTACTTTTCTACAACTTCAGAAAAACATCAAAGGAAATCATACAAAATGTTTTCAATATGCTTTTGGAGAAGAAACTTCAACTGTTCAGATGAAAGTTAGTAAAAGCGCTTCAAAATCGGTTTCAAATTCTATTTTGATTGAGAAATCTATCATTGATTCGGATTTTGAAATCGAAGAAGTAAAAATGATTACGTTAGACGCGTTCTGCCAGGACAATAATATCAATGCAGTCAGCCTACTAAAAATTGACGCTGAAGGTTATGATTTAAATGTACTGAAGGGAGGGATTAACAGTTTACAGGAGCAAAAAATCGACTTTATTGAAGTAGAGGTGAGTATGAATGAAACAAATGTTTTTCATGTCAATTATTTTGAGATTTATAATTTTCTAAAACAATACAATTATTTTGTATTTGGGATCTATGAACAGATGCCAGAATTTGTTCTCAAGCAACCGCAATTGAGAAGAAGTAATGTTGTTTTTATTTCTAAAAAAATGGTTGAAAAATACCCAAATTAACAGCTGATAAATTATATTTAGTAAATTTACGATCATGATAAATATTGGAATAATCGGTTTTGGTTACTGGGGTCCAAATTTGGTAAGGAATTTTACTGTTCAAAAAGAAGGAATCGTAAAATCAATTGCCGAATCGAGAGTTGAGAGGCATACCACTATACAAACTTTGTACCCTTCAATCGCTATCTTTTCTAATGCCGAAGAGTTGATAAATGATCCTGCAATAGATGCTGTAGTTATTGCAACACCGGTTTATACCCACTATGAACTTGCCAAAAAAGCATTGTTGGCAGGCAAGAATGTTTTATTGGAAAAACCAATGGCATCGTCGGTAGAGCAGTCAAAAGAACTGATTGATCTGGCCTTGAAAAAAGGTCTTACCCTAATGGTGGATCACACCTTTTTGTATACAGGTGCAGTGCAAAAAATGAAGGAATTGATTGATTCTGATACGATCGGAGAATTGAAATATTTTGATTCAACCCGGATTAATTTAGGACTTTTTCAACCGGATATAAATGTGCTTTGGGACCTTGCTCCGCATGACATCTCTATATTGAATTTTTTGGTAAAGAATAAACCATATAGTGTGAATGCCACAGGTATTTCACATACCAATAACGGGATTGAAAATGTTGCTTACATGACTGTAAACTATGAAAATGACTTTATTGCTCATTTCAACTGTTCATGGACATCTCCGGTAAAGGTGAGATCAACCTTAATCGGTGGGGATAAAAAAATGTTGGTATACAATGATCTTGAACCATCTGAAAAGATTCGAATCTACGATACAGGTTATGATCATAAAACAGATGAGGAAAAAACCAATATTATGGTTGATTATAGAACAGGGGATGTCTATATTCCTAAAATTGGTTTACAGGAAGCTTTGCATGGAGTTGCTTCCGATTTTATTCAATCGATTCTCAATAAAACGGAACCGATTGCAAATGCAATTTTAGGACTTGAGGTTGTGAGGATTTTGGAAGCTTCCCAGATTTCAGTAAAAAACAAAGGCAAAGAGGTAATAATCTGATGGAAATTGTAACGGAAAACAGTGATAAACAGAGCTTAAATAATGTCAAATTAGGCGAAAATGTCAAGATTTACAATTTCGTTAATGCCTATGGATGCTCTATTGACGACAATACAAAAGTCGGAACATTTGTGGAAATTCAAAAAGGAGCTTCTATAGGTAAAAATTGTAAAATATCGAGTCATTCGTTTATTTGTGAAGGAGTTCATATTGAGGATAATTGTTTTATTGGCCATGGAGTAATGTTCACAAATGACATTTATCCACGAGCTACAAATCCTGATGGATCTCAGCAAACGGATGCCGATTGGACATTGGTTGAAACATTTGTAAAAAAAGGTGCTTCAATAGGAAGTAATGCAACCATTTTGTGTGGAATAACTATAGGTTCAAATGCACTTATCGGAGCAGGTTCTGTAGTAACGAAAGATGTTCCGGAAAATGCTGTTGTTGCAGGAAATCCAGCCAGAGTCATTAAATTTTTAGACTAATTATTACTACGAAATGTCAAAAGAAAAATTAGATAAATACCTATATAAATGGCCATATTTTAATCCTTCGGAAGAAAAAAGTTGGGTGAAAGAAGGTGACAGTCAATTTGTACGTTATCTACCTGAAAAGAAAGAAGAATTAGAAATCGATAGTCGCTGGCCGGGATTTTTCCCGTCTCCTATTTGTTTCGTGACTACCAGTGACTCTGAAATAACAGCTTTGGAAAAAGTAGTCGGAGCATCTATTGTGAATAGATTTCCGTACATCATCGCATTAAGTTTTTGTATTGAGCCCCTTTCCAAACGGCACTATGTCAGAAGTAGATTTATGGAGACCCTTGAAAAAGGTGAAACGGTCTGTGTGCATTATTTTGAACCCGGTGATGATATCGATGCTGTTATGAGAGCTATCAATGAGGTTTCAGATGATAATATTGACAAAAGAATTGAATTTACAGGGCTGGCAACACGAAAGGCAAAGACAAATGATTCACCGGTCTTTTCTTCAGCCTATATGGTGTATGAAGCCAAATTGGTAAAACCTGGAAAAGATTTTAGCGGTAATCCAATTTTTGAAAAACCCTATACTGATTTTGGAAGTCATCGTATTTATTATTTGGAAATAGAAGCAATTCAACTCAGAGAAGATATTTCAAACGGAACGTCCCAAATTCACTGGAAAGCATTGCCAGAATGGGAACCTAAAAATCAGTTGCAAAATGAAGTAGTTGCAACAACAACTCCTCTTATTGATGTAAAATACCAAAAAGGATATTCACCCAATTATTTTTTTCCATCGAAAAATACAATTGGATTTGAATACGATACCATAGAAAATGGAATGGCTATAAAAGTCTTGCCTCAATTACCTGAAGATCAGGTGGAAGTAGATAATGACAGAGCAAGATGGCCTTGTTTTTTTCCATCCTCGGTTGGTATGATAACAACATGGGATTCCAGTGGAGCCCCTAATCTTATGCCTTGTGGTTCGACAACCATTTTGGTTCGGCACCCGTTGTGCATAGGTGTGTGTGTTTCGTATGCCGAAATCAATATCCGATATGCCCCTAGGGGATCAATCAGAGCCCTCAACGAAACGAAAAAATTTGGTTGCGGAGTTCCGTTTATCAACGATACAATTGTGGATGCTATCAAATACGCAGGAAACATTTCAATCGATAGTGATTTAAATAAAATAGTAAATGCAGGTCTCGAGGTAGAAAAAAATGAATGGTCTCCAGTTTTACCTGCTCTTCCAATTCATTTCGATTGTGAAGTGGTTGATATTGTGCGTCTTGGGACACATTTTTTATACATCGGAGAGGTGAAAGCGATTAGGGTACGGGAAGATGTTAACCAAGAGAACCCGTTGAATTGGTATCCATATCCAGATGTATTGGTCAATAATTAATTAATTTGTATGTTAGTAAAACGCTCCCAAAAAATAAATTGTCTTGATCTCAAAGGTCAACATCAACAACTAAAAGCTGAGATTTTCGAAGCTTTTGAGAGAGTATACGAAATTACAGCATTCTCAGGTGGCCCTTTTGTTGAAGAATTTGAAAAATATTTTGCAGGTTATTCAGAGTCAGATTATTGTGTAGGAGTCAATAATGGAACTTCGGCCATACAACTAGCACTCTTGGCCTTAGGAATCGGAGAGGGAGATGAGGTGATTATTCCAGCCAATACATTTATTGCAACTGCTTGGGGAGTAACACATGTCGGAGCAACTCCTGTATTTGTGGATTGCGATCCCCAAACCTGGGAAATAGATCCTTCACAAATTGAATCTAAAATTTCAAGTAAAACCAAAGCGGTCATTGGGGTTCATTTGTATGGAATGCCATTTGATATTGACTCCGTAAAATCAATCTGTGACAAGCATAATTTATTTCTTGTTGAAGATGCTGCTCAAGCTCAGGGTGCGAAATACAATGGAAAATCAGTAGGGACATTTGGTGAAATGGCTTGTTTCAGTTTTTATCCTGGTAAAAATTTGGGAGCTTGTGGTGAAGCGGGTGGTATTACGACGAATCATGAAAAGTATGCATTAAAGCTACAAAGTTTACGTAATCATGGATGTGTAACAAGGTACTATCATGATGAAATTGGTTTCAACATGAGAATGGGGGGACTTGAAGGAGCTTCATTATCAATTAAATTGAAATACCTGGAAGGCTGGAATAACAGAAGACGAGAAATAGCAAAAAGATATCAGAAAGAAATTGTAAACTCCAAAATAAAACTTCAATTTCAACCTGAAAATACAGATTCAGTATATCATTTATTTGTTGTTACAACAGATGAAAAAGAAAAATTCGTTACCTATTTAAATGAGTGGAACATCGCACCTGGATTTCATTATCCGGTTCCTTGCCACTTACAAAAAGCCTATTCGTTTTTAAATTATAAAATAGGTGATTTCCCTCATTCGGAGTATCTGGCAGCACATTGTGTTTCGCTTCCGATGTATGCAGAATTAACGGATGATGAGGTTTCATATGTGATTCAAGTAATTAATAATTTTTGAAGCATGAGTAAAACCGAAGTAATAGTTTTGGGATTTGGTGGTAACGCCATTGACTTTTTTGATACTATTGCTAGTTCATTCAAGATTATAGGTTTCGTAGATGATGATGAGGAAAAACACCATTTATCCTACAACGGAATTAAAGTCTACCCAAGAACTTTTCTTGAATCCCATCCGGATTCTAAAATAATTTCATTGATTGGTTCAGAAAAAACAATTCATTTCCGAAACAAGATCATAGAAGATTTTAAGATCCCTTTGGATCGATTTGCAACTGCTGTCCATCCAAAAGCTATCGTTAGTGCCGATGCCAGCATAGGTAAAGATGTCGTTATTATGCCAGGTGTTGTTATTACATCCAATGCAGTGATTGGGAATCATATTTTTATTTTGGCAAATTCAGTTATTCACCACGATGTAACAGTGGAAGACTATACATTGATAGGATCGAATGTTACAATTGCTGGTAAAGTTTCAATAGGTAAAAATTGTTACATTGGTAGTTGTAGTTCTTTTAAAAATGATATTCAGATTGGTGATAACACTATAATCGGAATGGCTGCAAATGTTCTGAAATCAGTTGAATCTAATTCAAAAATGATTGGTAATCCGGCAAAAGGTATATGAAGAAAATATCCATCATAGTGCCCTTCATGAATGAAGAGCCAAATATAAAAAGTTTAACAGAAAATTTAGCGAAATATTGTTTGGTACATCTATCATGTACATACGAGGTATTATTTGTAGATGATGGATCGACTGATAATTCATATCGTGTTTTAGCTGAAGCAAGTCACCTTGGTTATTCGTATAAATTAATCAAATTGGCAAAAAATTTTGGGGCACATGCCGCATTGAGAGCTGGTGTATTAAATGCAACTGGTGATTATATTACGTTTGTCTATGCTGATCTTCAAGATCCCCTAGAATTGATTGACAGGCTTTTTGTTTTGAATGAAAATGGAGCCTCAATTGCCTGGGCTGCTAGGAATAATCCACCAACTGGAGTAGTTGAAAAAATGTTTTCAAAGGCTTATGCCAATTTGATGAAGGCCTTCGTGAATAAAAATTATCCGAGTAAGGGGTTTGATGTTGTGATGTTCAATAAAAATGTGCAAACGGAACTGAATAACAATGTTGAATCAAATTCATCGATTTTTTTACAAATTTTGAATCTGGGTTTCAAACAAGAATTTATTGACTACGAAAAGAAACAACGACAAGAAGGTAAATCGAAATGGACAATCGCAAAAAAAGTGAAATTATTGATCGATTCATTTGTTGCCTTTTCATTCGCACCTATACGTTTTGTTTCGATTATCGGTATATTGATGTTTGTGATAGGATTAGTATTAACGACTTATATCATTTGTAGAAAACTAATCTATAATGATTTGGTTAGTGGTTGGGCAGGACTCTCTACGATTTTATTTTTAGGTTTTGGGATCACAAATATATCATTGGGGATCATTGCCGAATACTTATGGCGAACGTTGGATGCTTCAAGGAAACGACCTGTTTTTATTATTGAAGAAATAATAGAAGTCGATTCAGAGAATAGTCATTAACCGACTTTCTATTTCAATCCCTATTCCCCAATTCTATCTTTTTAATTTACAATAGGTTTCTCCTGAAACTTTGTCGTAATAAGATTGTTCAATCAAATTTTGAACTTCCGGTTTAATCACAGCTCCTTTTCCACAAAACAACCATCTAATTGATTTAGCTTTTAAAAATGCACTCTGCTGCACTCCGAAACTTGAATCAGGTACTATTGAGTCTTTTAAGAAAAAACGAATTTGATTGTGATAGGCGAATAGGATGGAACTAGAATTTCGATCGTATTTTACATACGGATAATCAATACTAACGATATTAAAATAATTTTCTAAAATAAAAGGTTTTCCAGGTCTGTAGGGGTACCAATTTGGAGAAGGTAATTTTTGCACAAGACTATCAGCTAGTATATAGGCAATAAATGGTGATTTTTTTTCTTTTTTCAATTCTTGACTGACTAATTCAATAACAGAGGGTGAATATTCTTGGTTTATTTTTTTCTGTACCAATGAATGAAAATTTAAGATAAAAAGTACATTGACAAGTATAATAAATGAACTCACAAAAATGATTATTTTTTTATTAGAAATGGTGTAATACAAATAAACCAGCAATAGTATAATGATCACATTATAAATCGGAAGTAAATTGGTTAAAAATTGATCGGAACTCATTCCTTGTAACAAGGTAGTAAATACCGCCCCAGAAAAGAAAGAGAAAATAATAAATTGTAAAAAGAATTTGTATTCACTGTGCTTTTTTAATTCATTCCGGTAATACCAAAATAATATAATGTATGGAATGTATAATATCGAAAACCAAATTAGTGGTCCTACGATTTTAGCGAAAACACGCATGATTTCTCCCTTGATATTCAAGTATTTTAGAAAATCATTGATATAAAATGAATGTTTTGAGATTTCTGGTGAAGCACCTATTTTAAACAGGGTTGTGATTGTCATGAAACCAATTAGCAGCGTAAACAGTAAAGTAAAATTTGATTTTAGACGAAACCTCTTGTTGATGAGAAATAATATTCCAAATCCTCCAAACACACCTGCAAATGTTCCAAATGAAATAATAGGCAGAATCAATGCGATTAATACGCCAAGCTTATTGTTTTGCTTAATAAATAATAAAAAAGCCAATAAACTGAAGATATATACAGGTAAATGCTTCTGACCGAAGTAGGAGAATGCTAAAGTTTGTTTGACAAAACCTACAATTGTAAAAACCGTAGTTTGAAAGAATTCACCATCATGAAAGAGTGTTTCATAAAAACCAAAGTAAAGTGGCCCGATGAAAAGTAACAGAAATGCAATGATGTGATGCTTTATTTTAATTTCCGGGACATAGTGTTCCAATATCGATAAGATTCCTGTATAAAATAGCCAAACTAGATATGGATTGATAATAAATAGCATAATATATACCCCGCTTAATCCGGAGATAAATGTTAACATAGATGTGAACCAGATTTCATAATAATGGTAGGGATTCATCCCGGCAAATAGTTCGGGGTAGAGTTGACTTAAGATACCATTGTAATTTTCGTGCCCGTTTTCTAGGAACGAATAGGCATTAGAGGCATATAAGTGAATGTCATCTGAAGGCATATAGGGTTGTAATGAAGTTAGATCCACATGCAAAATGAATTGGATCAGAACAATTACAAATACCGGAAGGAAAAAACGAATCTGGAGCTTAATTTTTTCCAAAGATGGTTTTTCAATTTGAATATGTTTTTTTAGAAAAAGATAGAAAAAGATAGGAATGAATAATGTATAGATAGTTTTTCCACCAGTAATGAGTAGTGAAAAAAGGGTAATTATAAAAGTTAACGTAATGATCTGATGGACAAAAAATGAAAAAATTGCTCCTCGTATTTGAACAGTTTTAATAAATAAACTGATTCCAAAAATAAAGGAAAAAGTGAATAGTATTAGAAGTAGATATGTCATTTAGATCAATTTTTTCTTTTCAAAATAGCTACAAAATGTAATTTTCTTCCAAAGATCCAGTTAAACATCCAAGGATATAGATTGATCTTATTTTCAAAAGAAACTATTTCCAAGTTTAACTCTTTAAATAAATCCATCCAGAATTTTTCTTTTTGAAAATTGTAAATAATTTCTACACCATGTGGAGCATTTCCAATCCAATCCATAAATCTAAGAATCGAGAAGTCAAGTTTATTTCGATAAATATGATCTTTAATAATCACATATTGATTCGTTTTGCTGACTGATTCTAGCATAACCGTTTTGATATCATTAGTATGATGCAAAACGTCTACTAATTGTATTGCATCAAAGGATTGATCTTTGAATGGAATATTTTTTCCATCAAAGGACACATATTCAATATGACACTCAGGTCGCTTCATAATATCGATGCCTACGATTTTCACATTTCCTCTTTTGTCTATTATTTGTTTACTGATACTACCATCGCCACAACCAATATCCAAAATAGTACTAACAGATGGTAATTTATTATTAATAGCATCCGAGATTACGTCAATCCTGCGTTTAAAAACATAGGTATGATGTATTTTTTTGATAATAGGTAACATTAATTTATTTTTTCGTGTAAATAAAGAGGTATTTATTCTTTGGAGTGACTAAATAATAATTCTGTTTATTATATGTCAGCGTATTTTCTGATTTATCAATACTAACGATGTAGTCAATTTTTAATCGGATTTTTTCTAAATTTTTAGTTGAGTTAGTAAGTAGTATGTGGTTAATTTTTATATCACTGTGTTGAAATCGATTCATAATGATAGGATATTCCCACCCATCAATACTTGAAATTAAACCAATATTTTTTAGTTTATTTTTTACCATGTAATCCTGAAAATCTTTGAATTCATTATACTTTTCAGGAAAATTACCAAAATATTTATAAAATCGACTGCTAAATAAGTGGGTTTCTGCTGTTAAATCTTTTTTATATAAATAGGGGCGAATTCGATTATGAAGAGTGACATAAGAAGCATAATACATCAAAAGTGGAAGTAACAAATACATAAGATAATCAATTCTTTTCATGTTGATTTGACTGAAGATAATTGCAATGAAGACAACCATCTCAAAAAACAGAGGTAAATGCAATCGAGTATTCCAAGGTTCCCAACAGAGATATGCGCTAAATAGAATAAACTGCAAACTTATAGTGATTAAAAATGTAAATGCAATCCAATTCAATGATTTAGATTTTATTGAGTGGATAAAATAAAACAGTACACAGGTTAGAAAGAGTATTAAATGCAAAAAATTAGGTTGCACATCTTCGTGATTTTTCCAATTACTATTCGATTTAAACTTCATGTCAAACACATTTGTTCCAGGTTCATTAATATTAAAATGGATCAACAAATGTGCTTTTTCAACGATTTTATCTCCCATATTTCCAATGAAATATGGGTCAGAATGTAAGGCCATGTTTTTTAGACAACTTGAAAGAATTATCTTTGGTGAGGTTTTCTCAAAAACAATACCTTTAGTTATTTTATCATTTGTCCCAATTATGTTACCACTAAAAGAATAATTTCTGAATGAATGTCCAATATTTATTGCGATAATAGGAATGATCACAATAAAACTATAAAGTAAAAATTTTGGTTGTTTTTCTTTTATTATCTTATACAAGATGAAAATGGCAAATACTAGGACAATAAAAGGAGCATAAAGATATGCTATCACTTTTGTGACAAGACAAAAACCTACACTTATTCCAAACAATAAAAAATAGTTGGGAGTAGTTATTTTATAGCTTTTAATTGCGTAATAAATTGCTGTGAGTATGAAAAATGAATGTGTTAGATCATTTTGTGTGCTCGAGGCTTCTAAAAGTGCTTCAGGTAATGTGAAGCATAGTATAGTCGTAATAAAGAGAATAGATTTGTTTACATTGAATTCTTTTAAAATACCAATTACTGCAAACGTTGTTAAAACGAGAAAAAAAAATTGTACGGCATTTGAAAATAAATCTCCACCAAACAAAATGTGTGTGTGTAAAATCACGTATTCAGAAAATAATGGTTGGTAAAGTTGTCGTACAATATGTGTTGGGTAATTTTCAACTGATTCATTTTGAATCCAATGTGAAATTCTAGGGAGGTGGTATGTCATTGAGTCCCAGTTGTTAGGTGGGTAAATCATTCCTTGAACCAAGATTAAGATGAGTAATAGAATTGAAGAGATTAAAATGGTTTTATAAAAAAAGGAAAGTTGCTTAAATGCTATTGATAGTAAAGTTAAAGAATCACTCAAATTCTTTGTTAACGATATTTTATTTTTATAAATCAAGGCACTGCCAAAAAGGGAAATAAAGAGCCAGAATGTAGTTACCCCAGTATAATTTAATAAATGTAAAAGACTTAAAACTTCTGTTGAAAAAAGAAGTAGAAGAGAAAAATAAATCACAGAAGTAAGAAGGC
>CAIUKX010000276.1 GCA_903899795.1 uncultured Flavobacteriales bacterium | reverse complement strand
GGCAACCTAAAATTGAATCAATAAAATCAATAGTAATTATTAGTAAGAATGACTTCTGTATTTCATAATCTTAAAACACTAGAAGGACCTCGTCCACCGACGATTACATTTCAACTTTCTCCTTCTCATTTTGTCTATGCAAATACCCTTCGTCGTCTTTGCCTTACAGCAGTTGAAAGCGTAGCCTTTGCTGCTGATATTCGGGAAGATGGAAGTACGAGTGATGTAAAAGTTTTAGAAAACTCAACGCCTATGACAAATGAAATGTTAGCACATCGTATTGGTCTTTTACCGATTATGGTAACTGAACCTTTGAATTGGGATGCTGATAAATATGAATTTATTCTAGATGTTATAAATAATTCAGATACAACTATGGATGTAACTGCATCAGATATCAAAGTATTTGAAAAGGTAGGTGAGGAACTTGTTCTACGCCCATCAAATCTATTCTTTCAAGCACATTCAGTAACTGGACATACTCCGTTAATTGCTGTTCTAAAACCCCTATTACCTGGAGGAAATCCTGAGAAGTTACATTTTAAGGCAAAGGCTACGCTTGGAGTAGGTCGTCAAAATGCACGCTGGATTCCCACGACACAGTGTGCATATTCATATTCACTAGATAAGCATCCTACCAGTCCTAAAGTTGGATATGATCCTGAACACCCTCCTCAGAAAGCAGTCTTTGAAGATTGGCTACAAAGAGTAAAAAAAATCAAGTTAGAAAAGGATCAGGATAAGGATAAATTAGCTGGGTTAATTAAAGAATTTGAAACCCTTGAACTCAATCGCTGTTATCTAAAAGACACTAATGGAGAGGCTTATAGTTTCGATTTTACGGTTGAAACTGCTGGTGTTCTCCATCCGTCTTATATTATTGCACGAGCATGTGAAGGTGGTATTGCCATGTGTGAACAATTTGCTGGTGAAAATTTATCTCAAGATGTTACAGTACAACCTGCTTCAGGTCGTATTACTGGGTGGGATTTTATCTTTCAACGTCAAGATCATACTTTAGGAAATTGTATTCAAAATTGGATTGATCAGAACTTAATTGGAAAGGGAGATGGAGGGATTACCTTTGCTGGATATGATGTTATCCCTCTTCGCGATGAAATGACGTTTCGTATTGGATGTGAAGATGGTTCAGAAGCTTCGGCACGACGTGCACTAACAGCTGCTATGAATGGATGTGCGCAAATGTTTCGTTCATGGCGTGAAGAATGGGTAACTCTGACAATGAAAAAACAAGCTGCTGAATTGGTGACTCAAAAAACTGGTAAACCGAAAATTATTCGTCGACCTCTAAAACAATAAAGAAATTAATTGTTAATAAATACTAGCATAAAATTGAACGGGTTGACCCTCAGCCATTTTTTAATCAAGCTAAGATGGAAGTGACTATTTGTGCAATTTGTTGTGATGAAATCACAAAGGAAACCGGTATTGTTATAATGGCCTGTACACATTCCTTTCATTTCTCTTGTTTAGGGGCCTGGTTCAGCACACAGTTTATAAACAAGCAAAAGGAATCATGTCCTTGTTGTCGACACGAAGCTGGGGAAAAGGAGTCTTTGCCAAAACGTAGTGGAGATGCCCTGAATCATAGTTTTGATGACTTACTGTGGAGTCAAGGGGATCAGCTAGAGGAGGATTTACAGGCTCAGATAATCATACAGAATATGATTGGGCAACTTACTCAGCATAGTATTACGGGTGATATTCAAAATATTCAACAGATTCTTGATCTTATTC
>CAIUKX010000275.1 GCA_903899795.1 uncultured Flavobacteriales bacterium | reverse complement strand
GTAATCCTGTTCTGAAATGCTCCCATTTCGGTTGAAATTTCTGGAAAATCTGCGGATGTAAATGCTCAAAACGTTCGATTGGTCCAGCCACTAATTGCGGAAAAAAGGCAATGTACAGGGCAAATTTTCCAAAGTTTTTTTCCGGTTCGATTCTTTTGCGATAGACATCAACCGTGTAACTGACCGACTGAAATGTATAGAAAGAAATTCCGACCGGAATCCCGTATTCAAAGACAAATTGCAGCCACATCATGCTTGGGTGATGATCACTTACTTCATGAAACCAGGCACTTCCACCTATCAGAAAATGGAAATATTTAAAAACGATGAGCAGGAAAAAATTCGAAAACAAACTGATAATTAGTAATCGTTTCCGCTTCTTTGGCTCTTCCGTCTTATAAATGAGATTGGAAATCAAAAAATCAACTACAGTGGAGAAAAAAATCAATCCTAAATAGGATAATTTCCAACCAGCATAAAAGACATAACTGGCTCCCAAAAGAAATATCCATCGGTATTTTTGGTTAATTGCATAATACCCGATGAGAACAAGCGGCAGAAAAATGAAAAATTCTATGGAAGTGAATAACATTATTCTTTGTTTTTTGAATCCATCACTATCGTTACTGGTCCGTCATTAATCAAAGCAACTTTCATATCAGCCCCAAACGTTCCGGTTTGAACGTCCACTCCACTTACTGTCGATAATTGTTCTACAAAATACTCATAAAGAGGAATCGCAATTTCAGGACGGGCGGCTTTGATATAACTAGGCCGATTTCCTTTTTTGGTTGAAGCGTGTAAGGTAAATTGTGAAATCACCAAAAAAGATCCTTTCACTTCCTGAACAGAAAGATTCATCTTTCCTTCGTTATCCGAAAAAATTCGCATCCCGTTGATTTTTTGAATCAGCCAATCCGCATCCGAACGATCATCTTCAGTTTCAATTCCAACCAAAATCAGTAATCCAAGACCGATTGATCCCTTGACCTCGTTTTCAATTTTCACAGAGGCTTCACTTACACGTTGCACTACTACTCTCATGAAAATTCTGCTTTTTTCCGGTGAATTTCATTTTCGTCTTCTGTCATCAACTGGTAATAGGTTGCATACCGGCTTTCAAAAATTTCACCTGATTCAACAGCCTCCTTTACCGCACATTTCGGTTCATTCAAATGTTTGCAATTATTGAATTTACAAGCATTCAAGCGTTCCCTCATCTCTGGGAAATAATGAGAAATCACATCACGGTCGAGATCTACAATTCCAAATGCCCGAATCCCAGGTGTATCGACAATATAACCTCCTGAAGCCAACTTGAACATTTCAGCAAAAGTAGTCGTGTGTTTTCCTTGTTTATTTGCTTGAGAAATTTCACCCGTTTTCAAATCCAAAGCAGGATCTAACGCATTTACCACCGTACTTTTCCCAACACCACTGTGACCTGAAATCATCACTTGATTATCTTTTATTTCCTCCTTGAGAAACTCGATATTCTCATGATTGACAGCTGAAATTTTATAACATGGATATCCCACTTTTTCATACATGTAGCAAAGTGCATCGATGTATTCCAATTCGTCGGGAGTATAGGTATCAATTTTATTGAACAGTAAAGTTGTTGGAATTCGAAATGATTCTGCAGAAACCAAAAACCTGTCAATGAATGCCAAATGCGTCACAGGGGCAACCGTAGTAACCAATAAATAGGCGCGATCCACATTCGCTGCTAAAATCTGCTTTTGTTTACTCAGATTGGTCGACTTTCGAACGATGTAATTTTTACGTTCATCGTAATCCACAATCACCCGATTTCCTTCTTCGTCTTGACCGTCTCCTAATGTCACATTATCACCTACTGCTATTGGGTTTGTCGTTCGAAGTTCATCCAAACGAATCCGGCCACGAATGCGGCAATTCACAATTGAACCATCTTCCAATTCAACAATGTACCACTTCCCTGTAGATTTTAAAACTTTTCCTTTTTGTGACATCGGTTGTAAAGATAATTAATTTACATGAAAGACTTTTAGTAGCGTAGGTGAAAGCTCAAATATCTTTCTATCTCCCATTTTAGGAGCTTCACTAACAACTGTCATTTCCTCATGTGATAAAGGTCATAAAAATTGTTGGCTCTCTACTGTTCCTTTGCAAAGTTGCTTTATGTCCCATAAAGACTAAGCGGAAATCGAAATTATACGCAAATGGAAACTACAAAAAAATCTGAGAAAGAATTACTTTTAGAATTCGAAGAAAAAATAAATGGTGAACAAAAAATTGAGCCATTGGATTGGATGCCTGAAGAATATAGACAGCATCTGATTCGTCAGATTTCACAGCATGCACATTCGGAAGTTATTGGAATGCAACCCGAAGGAAACTGGATCACCAGAGCCCCTTCTTTAAAAAGTAAGAAAGTTTTGTTGGCTAAAATTCAGGACGAAGGCGGTCATGGTTTATACCTATACAGTGCAGCTGAAACTTTGGGAGTGACACGAGATCAATTCATTCAATGGTTACACGAAGGGAAATCAAAATATGCATCTGTATTCAACTATGCTGCTTTGACTTGGGCAGATATGGGAGCAATCGGATGGTTGGTTGATGGTGCTGCGATTACCAATCAGGTTTCTTTGCAACGGACATCCTATGGTCCCTATTCAAGAGCAATGGTACGAATTTGCAAAGAAGAATCGTTTCATCAACGCCAAGGATATAAAATCATGCAGAACATGATGGAAGGAACGAAAGATCAACAGGAAATGGCACAAGATGCTTTGAACAGATGGTGGTGGCCTGCTCTGATGATGTTTGGTCCACACGATGGGGATTCTCCTCGCACCAATTTAGCTATGAAATGGAAGATCAAAAGAGAAACCAATGATCAACTGCGTGAAAAGTTCATCAATAAAACGATTCCTCAAGCTGAATTAATTGGTCTTAAAGTTCCGGATTCAAATTTAGAATTACTAACGGATGGCACTTACAAGCACAGCGACATCAACTGGGATGAATTTTGGCAAGTTGTTAATGGTAATGGTCCTTGTAATCAACAACGTTTAGCCCACCATATCAAGGTTCATAATGACGGAGCTTGGGTTAGAGAAAGTGCAATGTTGACCAGTTTAATCGAAGAATAAAATGAACAAGGAAAAAATAAAAGAGATCATTCTTTCGAATCTAAATCAAAGTATTGAAGATTTGAAAGAACAAATTAAAAGCCAGTCTGAGCAAGTTGACTTGGATGAAAATGACACCTTGGATCCGGAGGATTTTTCACATCAAAATGAAGCCGCTGATATGGTTCAGTTATTAAAACACCAATTGTCCGATGTTCAATCTCAACTAGAAAGATTATCAGCACTCAACTTTTCGTCAAAATCAAAAGTTGAACCGGGAGCAATTGTTCATACCCATGAATTTTCTTTTGTGATTGGTGTTGTAACGACTCCTTTTCTTATGGATGAAAAAAACTACATTGGAATTTCTACTGATGCTGCTATCTATAGAGAAATGAAAGAGAAAAAACCGGGAGATGCATTTAGTTACGGCATTAACCACTACAACATAATTGAAATTCTATAAACTTTACAATATGAGTACGACAGATACACAAGGAGAATTATGGGAAGTTTTCATACAAAGCAAGGCGGGACAGCCCTTTAAACATGCTGGAGCAATTCATGCTTACGACCGTGAAATGGCGATTGAAAACGCACGCGACACCTACACACGAAGAGGTGAAGGAACTGGATTATGGGTTGTAAAAAGCAAGCATATTGTTTCTGTTCAACCCAACGAAGAAGGATATTTTTTTGATCCAGCAAATGACAAAGTTTACCGTCACCCGACTTTTTATGACATGCCAGAAGGAGTAAAAAACATGTAATTTCTATCAGGATGGAGACAAAAATAAAATACTATTTACAAATTGCCGACAATGCATTGATTCTGAGTCATCGATTGAGTGAGTACTGCAGTCGCGCACCATTCCTCGAGGAAGATTTGGCGAATACGAATGTTGCCTTGGACCTGATTGGATTGGCTGAAGCTGTTTATGAAGAAGTTGCAAGAATGGAAGGGAAAGGTAGAATTGGTGACAATATTGCTTATCTGAGAAAAGAAAATGAATATGTGAACTCTATTTTGGTTGAACAGCCTAATGAAGATTTCGCGCATATCATGGCACGTCAATTTTATACAGATGCTTTTCATTTTTACTTCTTCACGGAATTGTGCAATAGTAAAGATGAATTCCTCCAAGCTATTGCCCACAAGTCATTAAAAGAAGTCACTTATCATTTGCGAAGAAGTTCCGAATGGATCATCCGGCTCGGTAAAGGAACCGAAGAAGCAAAACAGCGGACGCAGACTGCTATTGATAAGCTTTGGAAATATACACCTGCATTCTTTATTGAAAGCAAAGCTGATGTACAAATGCTTAAAAATGAAGTTGGTGTTGACCTTCATACCGTTTATAATCAGTGGAAACAAAAAGTCAGTGAAGTACTTTACCTTGCTCACTTGAAAATTCCAACTTCTGACTTTTTAATCAAAGGTGGAAAAGAAGGAGTTCACTCGGAATATTTGGGATATATTCTGGCTGAAATGCAATTCTTACCCAACAAATATCCGGATGCCGTTTGGTAATTCAATTTGATAAAAAAAGCGACCCTTACGAGTCGCTTTTTCTGCTTTAAAGATCGATCTTACAAGCAAGTTACTGAGGCAATGTTTCCTTCACAATCAAATTCAACGGTTGCAACCAAGCGGGATGCATACATTGGACATGGGTGATGGTGACATTTTGGCGCAGCAAAAACCGTTACTTTTTTTGTTTCACCACTTACGTAACAAATTCCAGTCGTTTCAACAAATCCATTGATGTCTAAACCTCCTGGATCCTGTCCTAAACATTGGTGAGAAGCTGCAATTGCTCTTGCAATCAGACATTGATCATTTGACTCTTGCGCATTTGAATTGGCTGAAAATGCCAATGCAACAAACAACGCCACAATTTTAATTGTTTTTTTCATGTCATTTAAATTTTAAATTAAATATATAGTTAATAATAAAGCCAAATATAGAAATACAATTGACTAAAAAACAATACTTAATAAAAAAATAACAAAAACTTATTAATTAGTTTTAAAAACAGGCAAACGACTATTACCAGCTACCTCCTGCGCCACCACCACCGAAGCTGCCACCACCAAAACCGCCAAAACCACCTCCTCCAGATCCAAAACTTCCACCCCCATAACCAAGTCCAAAATAACCTCTTCGGGAACGTTAACTTTCAAATATTTGGTACAATGCCTTGGCAAGAATCGCAAAATGATTTAATCGATTTTTTAGCAACCAATTTAAGGCATCTGTATTTCCATGAGAAACACAAACCGTTGCCGCCCATTCCAATCCACGATTTTGCATGAGGTATTGAAACGAAGCTTCTTCTTCATCCAATGCAGTCGAAAATGACCAAAGAATTCTAAAATCAAAACGTTTCAACCAATCCAATGCTTTTTGGCTATCGTGAAGAATGAAGCAACAAGCAGCTGCTAATTCAGGACATTTATTCATCTTCAACCATTCATAGGCTACAGCATCTTCATTTATTGCTTTTGAAAATTGAATAATTTGTTCAGGTGTGTATACTTTAGTCGATGCCATTGATTCTCTGTTTCAATTTCCACAAATGTAGAAATTGAGTGACGAAAACAAAAGAATATCAACCTTATTCGTTTGACTTATTTTACCACATCGATATTTTTAGTCGTTAGTCGCTGAGATTCTGAAATCTGATTCGATCTTTTTTCATCTAAAGATGAATAAGCATCACATTTGTGTTTTGCTGGTTTAGAATTTTTGGGTGTTCTACAGTTTGTAAAAATAAGTAAGGACAGTATTGTCACAGAAACGAAGATCAATCGATTTTTCATAACAGGAGAATAATAAGGATTAACTACAATAACGCCAAAAATGAGATTGGTTACAAAAGGTGTTATTTAATTCCAAATTTTACATAAATATTCATTTTGATTTTAATCTTGCTGAATTGAACAACATCCGTTCCCATTGAACCTCCGTAATTTTTATCATAAGAACTGATTTCGTCTAACTTGGCATAACCGTATTGACTAAAATGATTCGGTTGAATCTCATTCAATTGATCGACAACAACCAAAGGCTTTCCTGTTGATTCACCAATAGCATTCAACAAATAATCTGCCTTATCTTTCGCATCCTTTATGGCACCTATCCGTACTTCTTTCTTGTAGGCTTCAATTTTAGAATGAGTTACTTTTTCAATGAACGCATCTCTGATGTTTAACTTATCCATTTCTAGATAAACTTTCCCGACAGTGGCCGCATCTTTAACTTTTAACGTGTAATTTTTCTGAAGAATAACATCTTTGGTTTTCCATTTGATCCGCATGTAATCAGCGTTTGCATCTGACAGCGTCAAATTCGTCAAATCGATTCCCAAAGCAGTAATGGATTCCTTCAATTTCACTTCTTGTTCTTCAATTGTAATTTTTACCCGATCTTCCATACGCTCGCGGATCACAATTCAAATATAGATTTCGTCAGGCACAATTTCCAATTCTTTTGTTCCGGTGACTTCAATGAACGGTTGATCTGAATTATTCTGAACTGTTTGAGCACCTGTAAAAAAGGTTATTCCCAAAATAAAAACTGCAAATACGATTTTTGTAAATTTCATAATCTAAATTTTAATTAAAGATTACTAACTGATAATTGTAATATACATCTCAGTTTGAATAACGTTCAAAAGCTCTAAAGAAAATTGCCGGAAAATAAGATTTCACTAACCCACTTCATTTTCCTACCTTTGCATTTCCTTACAATTCACGCATGACAAAAGGCAAACAAAATATTCGCGATCTCTCTTTTGAAGAACTTATTGTTCAGCTTGAACAATTGGGTGAAAAAAAGTTCCGTGCGAAACAAGTTTTTGAATGGCTTTGGCAAAAAAATGCAGGCTCCTTTGAAGACATGACCAACCTGGGACTTGCTTTACGGGAAAAATTGGACACTGCCTTTTTCATCGATAAAATTACGCTCGATGATCAGCAGATTAGTTCAGACAAAACAATCAAATGTGCTTTTTCAGTCGGCGAAGGTAAAGTGGTAGAAGGTGTACTAATTCCAACTACATCAAGAACTACAGCTTGTATTTCTTCACAAGTAGGTTGCAGTCTTTCCTGTACATTTTGCGCTACAGGTAAATTAAAACTTATGCGTAATCTGACAGCTGGTGAAATTGTGGATCAAGTTGTCTATTTGAAAAATCAGGCAGAAAACCGGTATCAAACTCCTTTGACCAACATTGTCTATATGGGAATGGGCGAACCTCTGTTGAATTACAAAAATGTAGTTCGATCGTGCGAAATACTCACTTCTGAAGAAGGTTTGGGAATGTCACATCGCCGAATTACAGTTTCGACAGCCGGAATTGCAAAAATGATCAAAAAACTGGGAGACGATCAGGTGAAGTTTAATCTGGCTCTTTCTCTTCATGCTGCAAATGACAAAAAACGCAGCCAAATCATGGAAATCAACGACAGCAACGATCTCGAAACGCTGGCGGATGCTTTGCGTTATTTCTATGACAAAACAGGTACAAGAGTCACATTTGAATACATCATTTTCAAGGATTTCAATGATCGCCTTGAGGACGCACAGGAACTAGCTGAATTCGCCAAATGTGTCCCGTGTAAAATCAATATCATCGAATACAATCCGATTGACGACGGTGGTTTCCAGCAAGCAACTGTAGAACGTGTGAATGCCTTCGCGAAATTTTTGGAAGATCGTAACATGATTGTCCATGTCAGACGCAGCAGAGGAAAAGACATCGATGCAGCCTGCGGACAGTTGGCCAATAAAAACAAGGCAATTACCGACGAGCACCGAAAAATGAAATAAACCGTGTAAAGACGTTACATTGTAACGTCTCCGCTGTTCAATGCACTGTCTCCACAATACATGTCCTATATGTACAATGGAAACCGTTTAATAAATAATCTACCATTTATATTCACCAACAAATTCTAAGAGTTATATTTGCACCTATGATGAAGGTAAAGGAAATGATGGCTCCGATTGAGGCTGAAATGAACGAATTTGAGGTTCGCTTTCGCCAAAGTATGAAGTCTAAAGTACCCTTACTGGATAAAATCACACATTACATCATTCGTAGAAAAGGCAAGCAAATGCGACCTATGTTTTTGTTTCTTACCGCTAAAATGTTGGGAGAAGTAAATGACAAAACCTATGAATCGGCTTCCTTGGTCGAATTATTGCACACTGCATCTTTGGTACACGACGATGTGGTGGATGATGCAAATGAAAGAAGAGGTTTTTTCTCACTTAACGCACTTTGGAAAAATAAAATAGCTGTTTTGGTTGGGGATTTCATGCTTTCGAGAGTTCTTTTACTTTCTATTGAAAAAAACAACATTCGTTCGCTTGAAATTGTCGCAAGGGCAGTGCGAGAAATGAGCGAGGGAGAATTATTACAAATCGAAAAAGCGAGAAGACTTGACATCACCGAAGAAGTATATTTTGACATTATTCGTCAGAAAACTGCTTCTTTGCTTGCAACTGTTTGTGAATCTGCGGCTGTTTCAGTTGGTCGGGAAGATCAGGCCCTCAACATGCGTAAATTTGGGGAGTTAGTTGGACTAGCTTTTCAAATCAAAGATGATATTTTTGATTATGGAACGCCCGGAAATATTGGAAAACCAACCGGTTTGGATATTCGGGAACGAAAAATGACTTTACCCTTGATTTATGCATTAAACAATTGTGAAAAACCGGTTAGAAAGGAATTGATCAATATTGTAAAGAACCACAACGAAGAAACAAAATTTGTAAAAAGAGCCATCGAATTGGTTGTCCAGCACGGAGGAATTGAATATGCCCACAAACGAATGATGGAATTGAAAGAAGAAGCTTTGGCTTGTTTGATTGATATCCCTTCTTCTCCTGCCAAAGAAGCCATTATCGGATTGGTAGAATACACCACACAACGAGAAAAATAAAACACAATGAAATTAACAGTAATTTTTTGTTTGCTTTTGATAGCAACTGCTTGTAACAACGAACCAAAGAAAATTGAGGAACAGAAAAAAGGCGTTCCGGAAAATTTGATCGAATACAAAAACGGAATCTATACCGAGTATTATCCTGGAAGAAAAAAAGTCAAAATGACCGGTGCTCAAGATAATAAGAAAGTTAGAAATGGCAAATGGGTGTATTTGTCTGAAAAAGGTGAAGAAATGTGTGTTTCTTTCTATGAAAAAGGAATGTTGGAAGGTCACATGATCGTAAAACATCCCAACGGAACCATTAATTATGTTGGCGAATTTCTTCACGGTGATCAAATCGGAGTTTGGAAGTTTTACAATGATCAAGGAAAATTGATTCGCGAAGAAGATTATAGCCAAACTCCTGTAAAAGTGACCAACTTTAAGTAAATGGCGAAAATTCCTCCTCATATTATCGATGATATTATGCAGGCTTCCCGTATCGAGGAAGTAATCGGGGAATTTGTGAATCTTAAAAGAGCAGGATCCAATCTAAAAGGATTGAGTCCCTTCACGGATGAGAAATCACCTTCATTTGTAGTATCTCCTGCCAAACAAATTTTCAAGTGCTTTTCAACTGGAAAAGGTGGTTCAGTTGTGACTTTCTTAATGGAGAAAGAACATTTTTCATATCCTGAAGCTTTACGGTGGTTAGCTGATAAATACGGCGTTCAAATTCCGGAAGATGAGCCGGCAACAGCAGAAGAAATCGCTGCAATTACCGAACGGGAAAGTCTTCACATCATCAATGAATTTGCGAAGGAATACTTCATGAATTCCATGCACGAAACGGATGAAGGAAAAGCAATTGCCCTGTCCTACTTCGAAGAGCGTGGATTTAGAATGGACATTGTCAAAAAATTCCAATTGGGATATTGCCTGAATAAAGGAGACGATTTTACAAAAGCTGCTTTAGCGAAAGGGTACAAATTAGAATATTTAGAGAAAGTCGGACTCGTCAAAACCAAAGATGACCGTCATTTCGATTTTTTTCGCGGAAGAGTAATGTTTCCCATTCACAGTGTTTCGGGGCGAACACTTGGATTCGGTGGAAGAACATTAATTACTGACAAGAAAATTGCAAAATACTTCAATTCTCCTGAAAGTATTATTTACAACAAAAGTGAAATTCTCTATGGACTTCATTTTGCAAAAGGTGATATTGTAAAATACGATAATTGTTTTCTTTGTGAAGGTTATACAGATGTGATCAGCATGTACCAGGCCGGAATTCAGAACGTGGTTTCTTCTTCTGGTACGTCTTTGACGAAAGAACAAATTAAGCTGATCCGCAGATACACACAGACCATTACAATCTTATACGATGGGGATGCTCCAGGAATCAAGGCTTCGTTCAGAGGAATCGATTTGATTCTGGAAGAAGGAATGAATGTAAAAGTCGTTCTGTTTCCTGAAGGTGAAGACCCGGATTCTTACTCGAAAAGTGTAAGTTCTTCCGAATTGGAAACGTACATCAAAGAACACACACAAGATTTTGTTTCCTTTAAAACAGATATTCTCCTCAAAGACAGTCTGGGTGATCCGATAAAAAAAGCGGAATTAATTCGCGAAATCATCCATTCGGTTGCACTGATTCCCGATCAAATTACACGAAGTGTTTATTCAAAAGACATCGCTGCACGCTTCGAAATGGACGAAACGATTGTTACGAATGAGTTGAATAAGCTTCGAAAAGGTGTGGTTTCCAAACAAATTCAAGAACCGGATTTCCAGGAACCTCCTTCAGCGTTCGATACTTCTGAATTTAGTGTACAAACTACTTCGACACAAACTCAAACCAGAACCAGTGAAACATTTTTTGAAGATCCGTGTGAACGTGATTTGATTCGAAAAATGATTCAATATGGCCCATTTGCGATTGAAACCGAACATGTAGCAGAGGATGGACAAAAACAAGCCGTCGAAACAAGTGTCATCGAATTGATTTGCCATGAATTAGACAAAGATGAACTCACATTTGATCATCCGCTGTACAACCGTTTGCATAAAATCATGGTCGATGGATTAACAGATAAGACCTTATTCAAAGCCAGCTTTTTCTTAAAACACGAAGACCAGGAAATTGTGAAGTTTGTGAGTGAAATTGAATCGGAACAGTATGAATTAAGTCCTCTCTGGCTCAGTCGGCATAAAATTGAAACCAATACAGAACTGGATAAATTGCAACAAGCAATTATGAGTTCCATTTATGCTTTCAAATCGTTTAAAGTGGACCAGCGGATCAAGCAAATTCAAAAAGAATTGGAGATTCTCGATCAAGATATGGACGGTGAAAAACTAATTGAACTTCTATCCGAACAAATGGCTTTAGAAAAGGTAAAGCAGATATTATCAGAAAAATTAGGTCGAATTATTTTGCGTTAATAACAATGTATGTTGAGTGAAACTCTTTTTAATCTAGGTCCTTATAAAGTTTGTCTTTGGAACGTTATCTTTCTTTCGATCATCGTTTTTGGTGCATCGATACTAAGGAGATTCATCCACAGACTGGTTAAGCGCCTATTAAGCCAGGCCAATATCCGTGTGGATGGACAGAAAGTAACCTGGTTGCGTTTGCTGACACAAGGAGTTTATGCACTGGCAACCTATGTTGCTGTATTAAGTTTCAATTTCAATAATGAGAATGTCACTTTCAGTGATTTCTTGAATTACAAATTCATTGAGGAGAAAAAATTCAACTTTAGTTTTTACCACATCCTCGTTATCATTGCTTTCTATTTCGGAGCAAAAATCGCTTTAAATGTCACCAAGCTATACATCTCCAGAAAGATCAAAGAAAACGATAGCGTCTATCAAGGTTCGGAATATGTATATATCCAGATCGCAAAATACATCATCTATCTTTTTGCTTTCTTTTTATGCCTGAAAGCACTTGAAATTGAAATCGCCATTCTGCTTACCGGTTCGGCAGCACTACTTGTGGGTGTTGGACTTGGATTACAAGATGTATTCAAAGATATGATCTCCGGGATCATTTTGCTATTCGAAGGAAATGTGAGAATAGGCGATATTGTTGAAATGAGCAGTGGAAATACTGAGCCAATTGTTGCTAAAATCGTCAAAATAAGTGTACGAACAACAAAAATTGAAACTCGTGATGGTAATGTCCTGATCATCCCTAATAATCGATTGACACAGGAACACATCGAAAATTGGTCCCACGGTTCAGAACTCTCCCGTTTCAAAATCATTGTCACCGTAGCGTATGGAACGAACACCGAATTGGTTTGCCGACTCTTGAACCAGGCAGCATTGAG
>CAIUKX010000274.1 GCA_903899795.1 uncultured Flavobacteriales bacterium | reverse complement strand
TTAATGCCTGTTTACAATGGTGAAAACTATTTGAAAGAGGCTATAGAGAGTATATTAAAGCAATCACACACAGAATTTGAATTACTGATCATTAACGACGGATCAACGGATTTAACAGAAAACATTATTTTATCTTATACTGACCCCAGGATCAGGTATATCAAAAATCAAAAAAATATAGGGCTCATCGATACGTTAAATTTAGGATTTGATGTAGCAAAAGGAAAGTATATAGCAAGAATGGATGCGGACGACATTTCTCATCCATTACGATTAGAAAAGCAAATTTCATTTTTAGAAGTCAATGGTGATGTTGGAATACTTGGAACAGCTTTTACATATATAGGTGACAAAGAAGAATCGGTGACTCATCCTGAAAAGCATGAAACCATTCGGTTTGCCTCATTGTTTTATAATCCTTTTTGTCATCCGTCTGTTATGATTCGAAAAGAAATTATGGATGGTAATCAATTGAAATTCAAAAAGAAATATATTCATGCCGAGGAATACAAATTGTGGACAGAATTGCTGTCAAAAACAAAAGGTCATAATTTAAAAGATAACCTAATCTTTTATCGATCACATCCAACACAAGTTAGTCAAATACATCTCAAGGATCAGTTGAGTATGAATCATTTGATTCAGAAAGAATATTTGGAAGAGGCTGGCTTTGATTTTAATGAAAAGGAATGGTATGTAATCTTTAAACTCAAAGACACGACTTCAGGTATTACGTCGTCGAAAGAATTGATTCATTGTATTGAAGCTGTAGAAAAATTAATAGATCAAAATAGAAAACTTGCTTTTTTTAATGAAGAAAAATTGAGGCAGAAATTTTCACTACTACTTAAAAACTGCATCTTGGAATTAAAATTTGTTGACAAAAAAATGTTTCAATTGATAAAGGTGAACACCTTACTGAACGCAATCAGCTGGACATATTCTCAAAAAGCAAGTCTGAAACTTAAGTTTCTGAAAGGATTATTATTGAAGAGGGTGGATGCATAGATTATTAACATATACTTCAAAACACTTACCATTCATTATTGAATTTTATTCAAAATGGAAAGCTCTTTTTATTCGAAAATCAACAAAACAAGACCTAATATCCGTTATTAATACACAAGATCAAGGTGGAGGAGCTGCTAAAGTTGCTTTGGATATCGTTTTAAATTCTTCTTTGTCCGGTAGAATGCATTTTTTTGTTCAGCAAAAAAAAAGTGATCTCGATCAAATTCATGCATTGAAAAAATCAACCGGATCCAGATTTCAAAGATGGATCAATGAAATGGAAAGAATAGGTGGCTGGTTGGATCTTTCAAAAATTGCTCCATTACAGTTGTTGCGGAATAATTTTTACAAGCAAAGTGAAATTGTACACCTCCATAATTTACACGGATATTATTTTTCGTATGCAATTCTTCCAGCACTGGCAAAAAGAAAGAAAATAATTTGGACATTGCACGATGAACAACTTTTGACTGGACATTGTTCATGTAGCTTGGGTTGTGAGCGATGGAAACAAGGATGTGGAAACTGTCCACATTTACATACCTATCCGGCTGTAAAAATAGACAAGACAAAAGAGTTGCTACTATACAAAACTAAATGGTTGAAAGAAATAAATCCTACGATTGTTTGCCCTTCTCAATGGTTGGCTGAGAGAGTCGGTATTGCGTATCCGTTTCTACAAAACATTAAGATCATCCCTAATGGTGTGGATACAGCTATTTATCAACCGGGAGACAAAACGAGAATTAGAAAAGAGTTAAATTTACCGGTTCATGCGTTTATTCTTCTTTTTGCTGCAGAATTATCGACCAATAATCCGTTTAAAGGCGGAGAAATAATTAGTCAATTGATCCTTAATGGGTTAGGGGAAAATACAGTTATGATTACGATAGGTGGAGATACACTACCACAAGCTCCGAATCATATTCCATATGGATATATTGCAAATGAACACCAAATGGCTGCATTGTATGCAGCTTCAGATTTGATGATTTATCCCACAAAAGCAGATAATTTACCTTTGGTTGTATTAGAGGCGATGAGTTGTCAATTGCCTGTAGTTGCATCCAGCTTAGGAGGCATTCCTGAAATTATAGATGACGGAATAAATGGATTTATGGTTGATTCATATAAAAGTGCTGAATCTTTTCAGCAAGTAATAAAACAGTTCCAAGAGTTTGGAAAAAAAGATCAAGAGCAAATAAGAGAGAAAGCAAGAGAAAAAATTCTTGGCAAATTTTCAAAAGAGAAAATGATTCAAGAATATGATAAGTTGTATCTTTCGATTTAAAAAGATAGGTAAATGATAAACGTAGTCAATTTAAATAAAGACGAATTAGAAAGAATTGATGCCTGGAGAGGGATTTTGGTATTAATGATTGCTTCAATTCATGCTCAACAATTATTCTTATTTCCATACTATGGCTTAAACATGGGTTTTTATATATGGGGACAGCTTGCCAATGCAAGTGTGTTGGCTTTTTTCTTCATTAGTGGGTTGGTCATAATAATGAGCTTAATTATCAATTTTAATAAAAATGATGACAAAGTAGATTTGAAACACTATCTCTATTCAAGAATAAGTAGGATTTATCCACCTTTAATTGCAACAATGATTATCTGCTACATCATTAAATTTATCCTGTTTAAATTCAATATGTTGGGAAGTCATCAATCGTTCTTGTTACCTGGTGAACAAATAGGAATCGGAAGGGAGTATTTTATGTTTTCAAGATATGATGTAATCGAGTTTTTAAAAATGAATAAACTTGGTTTTGAAGCAGTTGATCCGTCATTGTGGACGTTGATTATTGAGTGGTGGATGTATTTTTTCGGATTATTTGTTTTTATGCTTTTTACCACAAAAAAAATAGGCTTGAGATTATTTTACATTGTTATGGCGATGTATATGTATTCGAAAATAGAATCAAATAATAGCTATGCTCCGGTCTATGTTTCTATATGGGTGTTAGGTGGAATCTATTTATTTGCAAAAGAATATAGAAAACATTTTAATATTGTACTGATTCTTTT
This sequence comes from uncultured Flavobacteriales bacterium, assembly GCA_903899795.1. Lineage (GTDB taxonomy): Bacteria > Bacteroidota > Bacteroidia > Flavobacteriales_D > Crocinitomicaceae > CAIUKX01. The sequence goes on along the minus strand of CAIUKX010000274.1, from coordinate 1,197 downwards.
GGGCATTATCGGATTGTGCATTGCGGAATTTGGGTTGCATATTTTTTCGTTGAAAAAAGACATTACAACTCAACCTGTAGTCCAATTTTCGTCCATTCTCATTTTTGCCGGAACCCTTTTTTATCTTCCCAAAATTAAATTTCTTCAGAAAATAGGGCATATCTCTTACACATTGTACATTATACATTTTCCAATATATTTATTAATATTTTCTTTACTTCATGTTTATAGTTATAAATCACCAATGTTGTTATTTTTGCTTTTTTTTGGATCCATTGCGGTTGTGATTGCAATATCTCTTTGGTTATCCAAAATTATAGAAAACAAAAATTTATACTACAATCTCTTAAAGAAGTATTTTTAATTTAAACAGTAAGAGGAGATTCATTTTTTTAATGGTAAAATTAACAATCATAACTCCGGTTTTTAATAATGTTGAATACATTGAGAAATGTATCTTGAATGTTGTAGCTCAAGGTTATGAATGGATCGAACATTTGATCATCGATGGAGGAAGTACAGATGGTACAGTTCAACTGATTGAACAATATGCTCAAAAATTCACACATATTAAATGGATTTCCGAAAAAGACAAGGGACAATCTGACGCGATGAACAAAGGTATAAAAATGGCTGGTGGAGAATATATCAGTTTCCTGAATGTCGATGATTATTATACGGAGAATGCATTATCACAAGTAAGATCCATCCTCACCAAGGATGCTTCTTTGTCATTCATTGTGGGGAATTGTAATGTCTGGCAGCCGAATGGCGAATTGTTGTATATCAATAAACCTCACAAATTAAAAACCTCGCACATTCTGAGTGGTTACTTTTTTCCTGTGAATCCATCTGCGTATTTTTACAGGAAAGAAATTCATCAAAAAATAGGCGGCTACAATACAGATAATCATTTCAATATGGATCTAGAGTTCTTGATCAATGCTTCAACGGTTACAACATTGAAATATTATCCGATGGATTGGGGAAATTTCAGGTTGTTACCGAATACAAAAACGGTAAGTGATCAGGACTTAGGATTATTGGAAAATAGAAAAAAAGAATTATTTCAGACCTATTTACGCAAGTTTTCACTGCAGGTGCGATTCTATACTTTTTGTATTTCTAAATTTGAGAGTGTAAAGAGAAACTTTAGAAAAATTAAAAAGAAATTAGGGCTCCCGTTTGATATGGTCT
>CAIUKX010000273.1 GCA_903899795.1 uncultured Flavobacteriales bacterium | reverse complement strand
TGGTACGAATCAAAGGCCGAATCCCCGTATGGTTTTTCAAAGTAGCCGGAATAATCGAATCATTAGGCAATTCCTCATACAAGGATCCAACTTCAACTTGAGAATAACTCATTTGAGACCAAAAAATCAATATGACCACTAACCACTTCATCAAAAATCGTTGTAATGATTTACTAATCCAGTTCGAATTCCTGCATTTACAAACTTGGTTGCAGGAGTATTATTTGAAAAATCATTTCGATACATATAGGATGCAAACAAAGTAAGATTGATCTTTCGATTAAAACGATATCCGACTTCAAATTGTTGATCCTGTAGATTACCATATTGTTTCGGCTGGTATTTATTAACAGCCAGTAAGGAGCCATTTTGAAAACCATCCAAATGGTATGAAATAATTTTTACATCCATATAAAAACGCTGATATTCGTAATTAAATCGGAGAACAAACTCCTGAAATCCGCTTCCTTTTGTATGTGCCAATGGCAAGTTGTAATGACTATAATCCAACCTCCTGTTGGTAGATGCATACAATCCTCTTGGAACATAGTTGTATTCCATCTGCAGCATCAAATTTTTACTTCTCAAAAAATCATATCCTCGATATCCCAATTGAAAACCGATGTTTTTGGTATCAAAATTACTTATCGCTACCTGACTGTAAACTCGATTTTTACAATTAAATAGGTATTCGGAATTTAATCCAATGAGTGCACTCATCTTTTGCTGGTTTGTCAGTACTAATTCCGAAACCAATGGAACGGGATTATAAAACAAAGGATTTACATGCGTCGATGTTACCGAATCACCTTTGCTCCATATCATCCCTTCAAATAAACTTATGGCCAACTTATCAGATGCCTGATAGGTCAGATAATTAACAGACAATGCTTTGGGCTCATAATACGCTTCATCACTGGTTGTTAAAGGCCGCCTCATCAGATTCATCAACTTTGCCCGCATATATACATACGTCCATTTTGATGTGAGCTTAATGTTGGTTTGAATATAAGGAGCATAAATACTGTTATCGGAAAGCAATAAGGAACGATAACCGCTTCCCACAAAATGTGAATTATTTCCGCCTGATATTTGAATTCTTTTAGATGGGGCATAGACTACACTTCCAAAAGCATAAGCATAATCAAATCCATTCGTTTTAAATGGTTTGGTACGTCCTCCCCCGGGAATAACAGCATTTTGACTATAATAATTCGAACCATTAGGGTACATTTCACCCACCAATTGATAATAGTTTTTTTCATAATCAACAAACCGTGCTTGATTTTCATAAAAGGATGTTGAAAAGGAAACATTTTTCATTAAATCCCCTTCTACTATAAAGCCTCTCGTATTTTGAAATTTTTTACTAGGAATTTTTTCTCCATGATCTTGACCAACTGACACGTCCATTGTTGGTGAAATTGTCAAAAAATAATCTTCACCTTTCAATTCGATTAAATTCTTCTTGAAAAGATAGGCTGAAAACTCGTAATACTGTCTGCTCGAATCGGCAATTTTCGCATTCAAATCAAACTGACTTTCACTAATCGGCAGGAAAGATCCACTTGAAAATGCTTTTGAATTATAAGGTGCAAATAATTTGTCTTTATAAAATGATCCCAACGGTAGGTAGTTTTGTTGCGACCAGACCGATGTTGATGCATAACAGATAATAAATGTCAGAACTACTCGTAATCTCATGTCTTCTGTAATAACATAGCCTTTGTTTTTGCTACAAAATGAGGATTTAATAAATTCTCTTTGTTGTATTCCAAAGGTAATCCTGTTTCTACTGAACAAACCGTCCCTCCTAACGCTTCTAAAATAGCTTGACCGGCAGCAATATCCCATTCCATAGTTGGTGCAAAGCGTGGATATACGTCAGCATGACCATACGCTAAATCGAAAAATTTGAGAGCACTTCCTTTCTTTATAAAATCGATTGCAGGATAAATCGATTTTAATTGATCTATAAAATCCGCAGATGCACCTGAATGAGGAGATCTCGATGTTGCCATAATTAGAGGATCATTCACAAAATCTTTGATTTCCAGCTTATCCCAATTTGATTCATTATACAATTCATCAAAAGAGCTAACAAAAACTCCTAGATCTTTTCCACCAAAAATGACCTTCTTTTCTACAGGCCAGGCAATCACCCCAAAAACAGCCGTATTTTTTTGGATCAAAGCGATATTCACAGCAAACTCACCGTTTCTTCGGATATATTCTTTGGTGCCATCCAATGGATCCACACACCAACTATAGTCCCAATTTTTTCGAATTTCAAAATCTGGTTTATCGGTTTCCTCACCAACAATTGGAATATTGGTTTCTTCCAAATGTTTAAAAATTACAGCAGACGCTGCAAAATCGGCATCAGTAACAGGAGACCCATCTTCTTTATACGATTTTTGAAAACCTTCGTCATACAATTTCATTATCACTTCCGATGCTTCCACGGAAGCAATCAACGCTTTTTGATATGTATTCGAAAGTGTCTTCAACTTATTATCATTGGTTTCAAATATAATGAGAAACTTCGGGAATGCTGTTTTATGAAATAAAAAAAGACCACCCATCGGAGGATCTTTCAATTTTCATTATTGAAAAAAAATTAGTGTTGAACCACCAGTTTTCGACTTAACATTTTAACACCATCTGCTTCAACTGAAACAAAGTAGATCCCGTTTTTAAATTCTGCAACATCAATTTTGGCATGACCAGCAATAGTTTCAGAATAAACAATATTTCCAACCAAATCAACAATTTTAACCGATCCTGGTTTACTGTTGTTCAATTGCAATGTAACATTATCGTTTGCAGGATTCGGGAATATTATGAAATTCGGATCTTGTTTCAAATCTTTTACACCTTCCATAAAATTAATTTGAACTTCAATAGAATCTTCATAAGTCGAGCAATCCGTGCCTAAATACAATTTATAAGACTCGTATGATGTGTTCCAATTGCTATATCGAAATCAAACGGTTCAACTGATGCGCTTGCACTATGTAAAATAGCCAATGCATTATTGGGACTACACCAAGGATTAAGTGGAGAACTAGGATAACAATTTGTTGCAAATGAAAGATGTGTGAACCAATCTGCCGAAACATCAGCCTCGTTAAACCGAATTAATTGCCATGATTTGTTTGATGAAGTATTATTTTCAACTTCAAAATCAAATTGAATCATCTGTGACGTCCCATCTATTACATCGTATATGAACGGTGAATGCCCAGATGAATAGTCCGTAAGATCATAGGTCAATTGAACTCCATTCACTCCAACAGCGTTAACTCTTATGGAAATACTGTCTTGAGAAAATGTAATTAATGAAAACCAACTGAAGGTTAAAAAGAAACAGATGTATTTTTTCATATCGTAAGGTGTTAAGTGATCTTTCAAAGATAGTCACCACTAGTTAGTATTCGCTCTCTAAGAAGAAGTATTTGAGTTGTTTCAAAAAATACAAGAATACAAAAAAATGTAATTGGTTTTCGATTATAAACATTTGATTTACTATAGTTTATAGTATTCTGTATAGCAGAATATGACTCTCAAGAATTCAATAACAATTACTATTTTGATTCAAAACGAATTCCTATAGCATAAAAAAAGATCATCCGATGGATGATCTTTTTTTTATTTTTT
>CAIUKX010000272.1 GCA_903899795.1 uncultured Flavobacteriales bacterium | reverse complement strand
CTTTAGATTTGTTCCTAAAAATAGAATCATTACTAATACATTTAAAAGAAGATAAGAAAACTATGCAAACGATTATCTATTTCTATAAAATTAGGGATTTAGTAGCCTACAATTAGGCATGTCCCCATTTTAATAAAACTAAACTTTCATCTGATATTTCTATTCGTCAAGCAGCTGAAATATATGCTGACTACATTAATAACATAGGCGTTTTTGAACAATCAAAAAAAGAACGAAGTTCAGGACATATAAAATCTGTAGAAAAAAAAATGAAAGATTTTCTTTATGTTTTAAAGGGAAATATGACTTTAAATATTGAGAATAAAAAAAAACTTAAACCTAATAATATCAAAGCAAAAATTTCAGGTTTTAATATTGACACATTAGCAGTAAAAGATATTGAACCTGAACATGTTGAAATGATGTACAATTATATTATAAGTCATTATTGTGATAAAACTTTTAACGGATATGTTACAATCTTAAGAGGATGGTTTAGATATTTGATAGATGAAAAACAGTTTATCATGTCAAATCCATTCATGACATTAAAAAACAAAAAAATAGTAGTTAAAAAAGATACAATAAGCAAAATAGAGTTTGATGAACTTCTAAATTCAATTGGAAAATCTAATCAATATCAAGAAATTAGTTATTTCAGTGAATCTAAAGGTAAAAAGGTTTGTGAAATTAGAAATCATTATTACTCTTATTTAAAGGATGCTATAACTTTTGCATTTTTAACTGGACAAAGACGAGAAGGTTGGGCAAATGCTAAATTTTCTGATATTAAAAATGGAGAAGATGGTGTTCAAGCACTTGTGATAAAAAATTATAAAGTAGAAAGAATATTAAAAAACGAAAGTATTGACCCTGCGATTATACCAATCTACCCTGAATTAAGAGCCTTTTTAATTAAAATGGGGTGGGAAAAACATGAAGGAGAGGATAGATATATTATTCATCCCACGAGATTAGAGGATAAAAAAGGTTCAAGACCAATCAATTCAAAAGCTTTGTACAATAATGTCTCAAAAGCTTTTTCTCACTATTGGAAAAGTCTTAAAAAAGATAACATTAGAAATTTAAATACAGGTAGAAAAATTTACTTAACACGTCTTGAACAGATAGCAGGAAAAAACACATATCAGTTTTCCAGTCATAAAGGCATGGAAGTACTTGACACACATTATATAGACCCTATGATAATGAGTAAAGTAGCAACAGAAATGGGGTTATGGAGTTAGAAAAAAAGGTACTCCCTAAAGGTACTCCCTCCTACTCACCATTTCTTCTTTAAAACAAAAAAGCCCAGTATCACTGGGCTTTCCTTGTAGCGAGAGAGAGATTTGAACTCTCGACCTCAGGGTTATGAATCCTGCGCTCTAACCAACTGAGCTACCTCGCCATTTTTTGGTTTTGAGGGTGCAAATATATACAGAATTTTCTATTGCGCAAAAGACGAATGTGTTGTTCACCTTTTTATTTCCTAAAACTCAAAATAAACACCTAATTATCAAGCAATAAAAAAATAAGAAAAAGTTGAAATCAAATTCCAAACATTAGTACATTTTTGAAAACAGAGTTTAAGCAAAATGAAAGAAGTTATCAACAAGAATCCAATTCAAGCTCTTAAAACAAACTTCTGAAAAACAATAATCTAACAAGAAAAAAATGCAAAATTAAATCTTTTAAACAATAGACATAATAGGTTAATCAAATAGCAGTAAACCATCCAATTAAACAGAATTACGTATCTTGGAAAAAAATTTAAAACCGCAGATAGATTTATTAACATGATCATGACAGAAAAAATTAAATTTGAGTTAGAATTTTTATTGCAAACTTCAGGGAGAGTTCTAGAGAATATGTTATTTACTCCAGCTGGTTTATCCGAATGGTTTGCCGATGATGTTAATATTAAAGATGAAGTTTTAACTTTTCTTTGGGATGGTAGTACGGAAAACGCGCGAATATTGACAAAACGCCCAACCGATCGTATTAAATGGCAATGGATTACTGACGAGGAAGAAGGACTTGATACCTTTTGTGAACTTCGTTTTGAAGTGGATCCAATGACCAAAGTTGTTATTCTACACGTTACAGATTTTGCTGAAGAGGATGATATGGATGAAGCAACTCGCCTATGGGAACAGCAAATTGGAGAATTAAAAAGGGTTCTGGGAGCATAATCCTCATTGAAATTATCTTATTTTAACTTATTTGTTCTCAACAAAAGTTAAAATATAATTTTCATTGATACCTTTGTAACTCACGTTAATTACAAATTTCATTGAAACGTCTCTACGTATTTAGTGTTCGATCCTTTGCCGGACCATTTGTGGTTACGTTCTGTATTTCCATGTTCATTTTAATCATGCAATTTTTCTGGAAATACATCGATGATTTGATGGGAAAAGGTATTTCCGTCAAAGTAATTTTAGAGTTATTATTCTACGTATCTGCTGACCTTATCAGCGTCAGTGAAGGATGAAAACTTCTCTTTAATTTTTTTTTGAATTATATCTGATTTTAGTGGATTATCAACTCCCCAATTTTCAAGAAATGTTTTTTTAGATTTACTT
>CAIUKX010000271.1 GCA_903899795.1 uncultured Flavobacteriales bacterium | reverse complement strand
CTTTGAAGAAGCAAAAAAACAACCTTGGTTCAATAATACCTTGTTTGTTTTGTGTGCAGATCATACGCCTGCAACTAGTAGTGTGATGTATAGTCAGCGAACATTCATGTACAAAATTCCGATTGTATTTTATCATCCAAAAGGATTGATTCAGCCTAAAAGAGAGAAAGAGATCTTTCAACAAGTAGATATAATGCCTACCATTTTAGATCTTCTAAATGTTAAAATGAAATTTTATTCCTTTGGGAGATCTTATTATTTAAACTCTGAAAGAGAGGCTTTTACATATATAGAGGGGGCCTATCAATACTATTGTAAAAACCATATGCTGATCTTTTCTAACGATAAGGCACGAAATTTGTATGATTTCGTAGTTAGAGAAGAGTACACGCAAGATTCACTTTCTTTTTATAAAAAAGAGAGTGAAAAGGTTGAAAAAAGATTAAAAGCTATTATTCAACGATACAACCGTGACTTGATTTTGAATCAAACAACAGTTGAATGAAACAAAAAATACGCTTTATTATTAATCCAATTTCCGGAGTCGGGAAGAAAGGAGAAATTCCTAATTTGATCAAAGAGCATTTGGATCACTCGAAGTTTGAGTACGATATCGCTTTGACCGAATACAGGAAACATGCCAAAGCTTTGGCTTATCAATCTTCAAGAGAAGGATTTGATATTGTTTGTGCAGTTGGTGGAGATGGGTCAGTCCATGAAGTCGGCACAGCCTTAGTAGGTACAAATACCAAATTGGCAATCTTACCGGCTGGTTCAGGAAATGGATTGGCTCGACATTTAAATATTCCTTTGGATTTAGGAAAAGCCATTGAATGTATCAATGAAAATAATTCCATCAAAATGGATACGGTTTTAGTGAACGATAAACCTTTTTAGGAGTGGGGGGGTATGGATTTGATGCTTTGATTGCGAAAAAATTTGATGAGCATCATACAAGAGGTTTTTTGAGTTACATCAAATTGGTGATGAGAGAATATTTTTCATTTGTGCCCAAAAAAATATCTTTCGATATGAACGGAACCACACGGAATGCTTCTGTGGTGTTGTTCACAATTGCAAATGCATCTGAATTTGGAAATGGTTTCTGCGTGTCTCCTAATTCCTCAGTAACAGATGGACAGTTGGAATTATGTATTCTTCGTCCTTTTTCGCTTTGGTTGGCTCCAGCTATCGCACTTCATTTTTTCAAAAGAACCGCACACAAATCCCGTTTTACGGAAATAATTCCCTTTAAGAAAGCTCGAATTCGGTTATCAGATCAGATTGCTCATTATGATGGTGAACCTTTTGATGTACGAAAGGAATTAAATGTAGAGGTCGTTCCAAAAAGTCTTCATATCTTAGTTGGAAAAAAATAATTCTATATGTCATTTATTGAACCGAATCTCGAAGTAATCCTTGAAAAATTAGGCCAATTAAATTCTTCTCAAAAGCCACTTTGGGGTGAGATGAATGCCCAGCGAATGGTAGAACATTTGACAGATATCCTTCGTTTTTCGACTGGAAAAGATTCATTTGCTTTATTGATTGGAGAAGATAAAATTGAAAAAATGCATTCTCTTTTAGAGTCAGATACCCCTATGCCTAAGAATTTTGAAGCTCCTTTCGCTGGTAAAGATGTCGCTCTAAGAAATGAAGATTTGGATTTGGCAATCGATGAATTTGTTGAGGAGTGGATTGACTTTGAAGAAAATTTCGAATCAGATTCTGAGAAAACTATCGTGCACGCATATTACGGACCGTTGAATTTTGAACAATGGAAGCGAGTGCATGCAAAACATGTAACGCATCATTTTCAACAATTCGGTTTGATGTAAAAAAAAATCCACAGTTTCCTGTGGATCTTATATATACCTATATTTTTTTTAATATTCAGCCGGTGGGGCTACTTTTTCAGGCTCCGGTTGTTTCATTGGCACAACTGGTGTTTTCATGCTCTTTTGAACAGT
>CAIUKX010000270.1 GCA_903899795.1 uncultured Flavobacteriales bacterium | reverse complement strand
CAATGGCCGGGAAACATTCGTCAACTCAGAAATTTAGTCGAACAACTCTCAGTCATCGAAACCGAAAGAGAAATTGATGGATTCAAATTGTCCGCTTATCTTCCAAAAGAAGATGAAACAGTGCTTTCTATTGTCGATAATAAATCTGCCGAATCTATTTCCGAACGAGAACTGATGTACAAATTTTTGTTCGATATGAAAAAAGATTTGACCGATTTGAAAAAATTAGTCATCGAATTAATCGGGCAAAACGGTGAAATCAATCTGAACAATGATCAATCTGCAATGGTGAATCGTTTGTATCAGGAAATAAATCCGCAAAACAGCACTCGCCTATTGACGAATTCCGAGAAAATTCAGGAGAATTCAAATTCATACCCTGTAAACGATACAGTAGATATTGAAGTACATGAAGAGGTTCAAGAATCTTTATCATTGGAAGATCGAGAAAAAGAATTGATCAAGAAAGCATTGGAAAAACACCGTGGAAAACGAAAACATGCTTCAGAAGAATTAGGCATCTCCGAACGAACTTTGTATCGCAAGATAAAAGAATATAATCTTACAGAATGATGAAATACCTTTCCTTCGCTTTACTTTTCGTTTTATTCTCTTCTTGCTGGCCGAAAAGTATCTCATTTCAGGATGTGTCCATGCCGGAAGAATGGAAAACTTTTTCCATCAAAACATTGGAATTAACTGCTGCCAATGCTCCTATCAGTTATGCTCCGAATTTAACGGAAAAAATAAAAGATGGAATTCAAAACAACAGTAAGTTACTCCTGAACAAAAACACAGGAAGCGGCGAGGTGTATATTGAAGGAAACGTCAGTAACTATACGGTTGCCCCAATTGCCATTCAACCGGGAGATAATGCCGCAAAAAACAGGTTAACAATATCCGTTAATTTTACTATTTTTATCTCCAAACCGAAAGAAGATAAAATGACTTTAACGAGTACCCGTTTTTCCGACTACGACTCCAGTTCTGATTTAGCATCAATTGAATCTCAATTATTGGATGATATCAACAAGCAAATCGTTCAAGACGTAATCAATAAATTATTTTCGAACTGGTGATGAATTTAGAAGAAATAGCGCAACGTATTAAAGCTCCGCATTTATGCGCAGCTACTGATATTGATCCTTTGCGTCAACTTACTGAAAAATACCCGTACGCTCAGTCCTTTTCGATTCTCTATTTAAAAGCTCTGTCCTCCAATAATGATGTCCGATTTGACGATGAACTTCATCAACATGCTTATCGTATCACTGACAGAGTGAGATTGTTTGAGTTGATTCAGGAAAAAGAAAATGAATCTCCAACTGAAATAATTATCATTGAAGAACCGATTCAAATCATCGAAGCAACTACTGAAGTGGAAATCCAGATTGATACTGATGAACCTACGATTCAGGATTTGACAGATCCAGAGGAAGAAGATAGCGTGGTAACGGAAACAGAGGAAGAAAATAGTAAACAAGCTGAAACAGTGTTGATCGAAGAAATTCATGAACCGATGGTTGAAGAAGTTCTTACTGAATCCGATGAATCCTCTTTCTCATTTACCATTGACAGTGATGAACCTGAACAACTTGGAGATTCATCAGAGGAAAGTAATATTTTAGCATCAGAAATAATTGCTGAAAATTCGACTCAATTCGAAGAAGAAGAAATTGAATTCATGCCCGATTTCAGTATCGAATTCGATGAAATCAATGAGGAAGTCCAAGTCGAAAATTTGGAATCAACAAATGACACGGAACCACACATTGAGAAACAGACAATGGAAGTTGCAATCGAGGCTATTGAAGTGCAAGACGAAAATCAAGACGAACTTGAAATCGAAATTTTATCTCATGCAGTGTCAAGCAATTATTCACTTCTAAATCTTGTCAAAGCGACTCAGGAGGATGAAATTGAAGATGAGGCTGAGATTGAGGGTAAGCTTGAGGTTGAATTTGACATTAGTAACTCATTATCGGAAAGAAATCAATTTGATCCATTGGAATTCAAGGCTTATTCATTGGAAAAAGAAGTAAATTCATCTTCCGAAACTCCAAAAAAAGCATTCTCATCCTGGTTAAAATCCAATGTCAACGATATTCCTCTAGAACGAGAAGAAGATTCCAAATCCAAAGTCGATCAATTAGTCAATCAATTTATCAAGACAGAACCAACGATAACTAGGCCGGAAAAAGAGATTTTGGAAGAAGAAAAACCCAAAGCTGAATTTTTTTCACCTGTTAAAAAAGCGAAACAAAGTCTGGATGAAAACAGTCTCCCAGTAAGCGAAACACTGGCGAAAATTTTTGTTGCCCAAGGCAATTTTCCTAAAGCAATTTACGCTTATGAACAATTAATGGTGATTTATCCGGAAAAAAAGATTTTCTTTGCAAAACAAATTGAAGAATTAACAAAAAAAATAAACACATAAAGTACAATGGAAACCGTTTTATCATTCTTAATTATCCTAGCGAGCGTATTATTAATCATCGTTGTTTTTGTTCAAAATCCAAAAGGAGGAGGTTTGAGTACCGATCTAGGGTCAGCTCATCAATTGGGTGGAGTAAAAAAAACAAACGATTTCATTGAAAAAGCGACCTGGTCGTTGGCTGGATTTATCATGGTACTAAGTATTATTTTGACAATCAAAATGAAACCGGTAGAACAAAAAATTGAAGCTCCTCAACCTACTGAACAAGGTCAGCAGCAACCAGGACAACAACCGGCAGGAAATCCTCAATAAAAAAATTATATATTTTTGAAAATGTCAGTATGTCAGCATACTGACATTTTTTTTTGCTAAAACTTTCGATTGCTTCAGAAAACAATAAAGCCTAAAAACAACTCATTACCAACTGAAAGCAAAGGTTTAACTTAAAAATAATCCTATTTGATTTCTGAAAAATTGACGGTATTCGCAAACTGGCATAAAATTGGGGTGATGGGAACTGTAAATTTAAATTTTAAAATACATAAAAAATGTCAATATCGTTTAAACCATTAGCAGACAGAGTTTTAGTTGAACCTGTGGCTGCAGAGCAAAAAACAGCAAGCGGTATCTATATCCCTGATACTGCAAAAGAAAAACCATTACAAGGAACTATCGTTGCTGCTGGATCTGGAAAAGTAGACGAGCCTATGACCGTAAAAGTGGGCGATAATGTTCTATACGGACAATATTCCGGTACTGAAATCAAGTTAGACGGAAAAGCTTATTTAATTATGCGAGAAGCGGACATATACGGGATACTGTAAAGATTTCGTACAGACGTTGTAATGCAACGTCTCAAAAATATCAACAATATAAAAAAAAGAAAATGGCAAAAGAAATTTATTTTGACGTTGAAGCGCGTGAAAAATTGAAAAGAGGAGTAGATGCTTTGGCAGATGCTGTAAAAGTGACACTTGGACCTAAAGGAAGAAATGTTGTCATCAGTAAAAAATTCGGAGCACCGCACGTAACCAAAGACGGTGTGACTGTAGCTAAAGAAATCGAATTGAAAGATCCTGTAGAAAACATGGGGGCTCAAATGGTAAAAGAAGTTGCTTCAAAAACAGCAGATATTGCTGGTGACGGAACAACAACCGCTACAGTATTGGCTCAAGCAATCATTGGTACAGGAATGAAAAATGTTGCTGCAGGAGCTAATCCAATGGATTTAAAACGTGGAATTGACAAAGCAGTGATTGAAGTTGTAAAACATTTGAAATCGCTTTCCAAAGAAGTTGGTTCGGATAACGACAAAATCAAACAGATCGCTACAATTTCTGCTAACAATGACGAAAAAATCGGAGCATTGATTGCGGAAGCGATGAAAGTTGTCGGAAACGACGGTGTTATCACTGTTGAAGAAGCAAAAGGTACTGAAACTGAAGTAAAAACAGTAGAAGGAATGCAATTCGACAGAGGATATTTGTCAGCCTATTTCGTTACTAATCCCGAAAAAATGGTTGTAGAAATGGATAATCCTTTGATTTTGATCTACGACAAGAAAATTTCCAACATGAAAGACCTGCTTCCGATCTTGGAACCAGTTGTTCAAGCTGGAAAGTCGCTATTAATCATTGCAGAAGATGTCGACAACGAAGCTTTGACTACACTTGTAATCAATCGTATCCGAGGATCGTTAAAAGTTGCTGCTGTAAAGGCTCCAGGATTTGGGGATAGAAGAAAAGCAATGCTGGAAGATATAGCAATATTAACTGGTGGACAAGTCATTTCCGAAGAGAGAGGATTGACATTGGAAAATGCAACACTTGACATGTTGGGTACTGCCGCTAAAATTGATATTGATAAAGATAATACGACAATCATCAACGGCGCAGGTAAAAAAGAAGATATACAATTAAGAGTTGGACAAATCAGAGCTCAAATTGAATCTACAACTTCTGATTACGATCGTGAAAAACTACAAGAACGTTTAGCAAAATTAGCAGGCGGTGTTGCTGTCCTTTATGTGGGGGCAGCTACCGAAGTTGAAATGAAAGAGAAAAAAGACCGTGTTGATGATGCATTAGCAGCTACACGTGCAGCAGTGGAAGAAGGTATAGTTCCTGGTGGAGGTGTTGCATTGATTCGTTGTATCTCTTCATTGGACAAACTAAAAGGTGTTAATGAAGATGAAAACACGGGTATTGCCATTATCCGTCGAGCTTTAGAAGAACCTCTTCGTCAAATCATTACCAATGCAGGTGAAGAAGGCGCTGTAATTGTTCAAAAAGTTCGGGAAGGAAAAGACGACTTTGGATTCAATGCACGCACAGAAGTTTTTGAAAACTTATATACAGCTGGTGTTGTTGATCCGACTAAAGTTACACGTATTGCTATTGAAAATGCAGCTTCAATCGCTTCAATGCTATTGACTACAGAATGTGTAATAACTGATTCAAATGATGATCTCGCTGCCGGTATGGGTGGAATGCCTGGAGGTATGCCCGGAGGAATGGGAGGCATGATGTAAAATATAAGAGTCCGCCACGGTGGATTCTTTTCTCGGTCCCTCTTCCCGATTTTACTCGGATAGAACGGAACGTTACTATATATCAGGAGGCTGCTTTGTGCAGCCTCTTTTTTGTTCGATCAAATTTCTGGTTAATTTCAATTTAGAATCTACCTTTGTAAAAAATACACATGAAAAAAATTCTTGTACTTCTATTTTTATCACTGATAACGATTCTTTTTTTTGAATCAATTGAAGAATGGATGGTCGATCATTCTTTTTCATGGACCACTTCGAAAATTATACCTTATTTACTTCTTGTAATCTTCGGATTTCTGCTTTCTATTTTTTCTCATATTTTTTTCAAAACAAAAAGAGTAGCAAATAAGCCACTTATCTTTTGGAGCATCAAAATTCTAGTATTCATTTTACCATTTATGGTAGGTTTTGCATTTCATCCTATTTACCAAGGTGATTTCTCAAAAGATGGCTTTCAAGTACATCATAATTTCTCTCCGAATGATTTCAAAAACGATGGGCTTTCCGTAATTGCTATACCCAATTGTCCTTATTGCTTCGAAACGATCAAAAAATTAAAGAAAATAAAAAAAAGAACTCCCCAATTAAAAATTGATTTCATCGTCTGTGCGACCTCTGAAAAAGTGATCAAAAATTACACAAAAGAAATCGGTGGTCAATTTGAAATCCGACTCTCAAAGTCGCCAAATGATCTTGCTAAAATGGCGCGGTTAACCTTTCCTTCATTTCTCCTTATCAAAGAAAAAAAACCCATCTATTACTGGTCTAACGATCAATTTGGAGTGAGAGCAATTGATGAAATAGAAAAAAAAGACGTCAACAAATAATAAAACTATCTTTAACAATTGACTTTTGTGTGAAAAATTCTACAATTTTTAGAATCATATCCTAACTCAAAATCAACAAAAAATACTATAAGATAAGTTATAAAACCTATTAATCTAGCTATTTCATCGATTTAATCTTATAATTAGTAGCAATAAAATCCTTGTTAAAAATATCAAATACGAGAATTATTGTTATTTTTGTAAAAAAATTTGCTGCAATTATGAAAAAAATTTATGTATGTTTAGTTTCATTATCTGTTGTTTGCGGAGCCAATGCTCAGTTCGTTAACAGCAAGATAAACAACCAAGTTGGAAAACAAAAAATCCAACAATCCAATGAAAAACATTTGACTTCAAAAACTACTCCAACAAAAGGTGTAACACTTTGGAGTGATGATTTCTCAAATTCTGCTCACTGGACAATGACAAACACCAGTAATCCAACACAAGATTGGGCAATCGTAACTGATCCTAATTTAATTCCGGTTACTGCTTTAAAACCAGCTGGATTTACAACGGTTAGTAATGGTTATGCTTTCATCAACTCAGATGGTGCAGGTCAAACAGCAACACAAAATGCAAACATTACATTAGTAACCCCATTCAGTACTGTAGGAAACGCTAACGTCAGTGTTGTATTTGAAAATTCTTACAGAACCTACCTTGATACGCGTATCGTACGTGTAAGTGTGGATGGAGGAACAAACTGGACAGATTTCGTTGTTACAGATGGTACAGAAACTACCGGTGTAAACACAGCTAATCCAAAAACAACTTCAATTAATATTTCTTCGGTTGCTGGAAATCAACCTTCAGTATTACTTCAATTCAATTACCAAGGTGCTTGGGGTTGGTATTGGGCTATTGACGATGTCAAAGTTACAGTTACTGATGATTATGATTTAGAATTAGATGATATCGTTTGGGGTGTAACAGGTACATGGGGTGCTGAAATGGCATATTACCAAACTCCTACGACACAAGTACAACCGATTTCTTTTGCAGGTGTTGGTAGAAACATTGGTGCTATGGATATCACTGATGCTGTTTATACTGCTGCTATTTCTTCAGCTTCATATACAAGCTCTAGTCCGGATTCATTGATCACAACAACTGAGACTCCTGATACAATGACAGTTGCGTTGCCTTTCACTCCGGCAGGAACAGTTGCATCTTATACTGTTCAATCTACTCTTACATCTGCTTTAAACGGTTCTAGCGAATTAAACGTAGCTAACAATACATTGCCGAATTTCAATTTCAATGTTACAAATACTACATACGCAAGAGATAACGGAACTGCAAATGGAGGGATCTACAACTCGGGAGGAATGTATGAAACAGGAAATATTTACGATATTTTTGCTGATCAAACACTTTATTCGATTGATGTTGTATTATCTACTACTTGTGCGGTTGATGCATTAATCAGAGGTAATGTTTATATTACTCAAGATGCTACATCTGGAGACTTTACAAATCCAGTAACAACGAATGATTACACAGTAATGGCTAGTGATACTGGTAACTTGGTTTCATTAATATTTGCTACCCCAGTTCAATTGACTGCTGGTTCTTGGGCATTGATCACAGTAGCTACTGATGGTGGACCTGGTGATGATTTAGTTGTAGGTAGAGGTGGACTTTCTGCTCCTCACACAACTTATTTCTATGATGGTGTAGGTTCAGCTTCTCAACCAATCGGATGGTACTACCTTACATCAACACCAATGGTTAGAATGAATTTCTCAGCTGATGCTGGTATCAAACAAAACGATAATACTTTCGGATTGAACTTGTATCCAAATCCTGCAAATAATCAAACAAATGTTTCATTTAAATTAAACAATGAGACAAATGTTGCCATCACAATGACTGATCTTACAGGAAAAACAGTTTATACAAACAATTTGGGTACTATGAATTCTGGTTCTCACAATACAACTATCAATACAGATTCTTTATCGAATGGTGTATACATGGTTAATGTGGTTACGAATGGTACTACTTCAACAAAAAAATTGATTGTAAGAAAATAATCTGAATTTTTCTTCAAAATAATATCCTAAAGGATTGAAAGGACAGCTAAATGGCTGTCCTTTCTTATTTCAGGGAAGCATCATTCGAAAGATTAGTGCTTTTCATAGTCTAAACCTGTATGTTTACAAAAAATATGGACATGGATTACTTTAATCAAGAAACAGAACGCCTGAAATTTCGAAAAGTTGAAACTTCTGATATTGAAAGTTGGAGTGAGTTTTTTGTCGATAACGATCGTTTGCATTTTTTAGGAATTCCAGACCTTACAAGAGGCAAATTTACACTTGCAGCAGAATGGATAAATCTGCAATTAGAACGTTATAAAACCGGAAGTGTAGGACATTTGGCAATTATCGAAAAATCAACTGGAAAACACATTGGAATGGCTGGAATTATACCCCGAACAATTAACGATCAATCTGAATTTGAGATTGCCTACTCCTTGATCCCAAACTGCTGGGGAAAAGGTTTGGGAACCGAAGCAGCAAGTCAATTAAAAAAATTCGGATTTGAAAATAAGCTATCCCAACGTTTTATCTCCATCATTCATATCAATAATACTGACTCTATTAAGGTTGCAGAGAAAAATGGTATGAGTATTATCGTTGAAATGGAATACTTAGGAATGAATGTTTTCGTATATGGAACTCCTAATCAATCTTTTGAATAAACAACTTGGCTTTTGATAAGCAAAACATGTGTTCTGGCTCATTTATTGCAATTCCAAGATTTCATAAAATTTAAACGCATTGCAATTGCATTATTGATTAATTTCAAACCATGAAAAAAATAATATTCTCCTTTTTTGTAATTTTTTGTTTACAAACAAATCTTGTACTCTCTCAATATAAAACAACTGATTGTCCGGTAATACCAACTCCTGCTTCCTATGTAGCTTCTTCGGAAACATTTGATATTTCGGATAAAACACTGCAAATCAATAGAACGAATCTTCCAAAAGAAATCGAAAAATACCTTGTAAAAAATTTAAAAGACGCTTTCTCCATACAAACTATCATTTCAGACAACAGTGGGGAAGTTATTTTTAAACCACAAAAAAATGTCCCTGAAAATTCCTACTCTATTGACATTCGCGAATCTGTAATAACAATTTCTTATAGCAATGAAGCCAGTTGTTTTTATGCAATCAATTCTTTTTTACAATTGATTCAAAAAAACGATGTGGGATACTACATCAACTTAGGTTTCCTCATGGATTATCCAAAATTTGAGTGGAGAGGTTTACATTTAGATGTAAGCCGCCATTTTTATTCAGTTGATGAAGTAAAACATTTCATCGATTTAATGGCCTTGTACAAATTCAATACATTTCACTGGCATTTGACAGATGATCAAGGTTGGAGAATCGAAATCAAACAATTCCCAAAACTAACTGAAATCGGTGCTTGGAGAGATAGTACATTAATCGGACATTATAACGAAGAACCCCGAAAATATGAACACAAACGGGTAGGTGGTTTTTACACACAAGAACAAATCAAAGATGTTGTTGCTTATGCCCAAAAAAGATTTATTTCTGTTATTCCTGAAATTGAAATGCCAGGACATAGTAGAGCAGCTTTGGCTGCCTATCCTGAATATTCTTGTACAGGAATCAAACAGGGCGTTCCAGGAATCTGGGGAATCTTCGATGATATTTACTGTTCAAAACCTGAAACCATTTCTTTTTTACAAAAAATACTGGATGAAGTAATCCCATTGTTCCCATCTCCTTATGTCCATATTGGAGGCGATGAAGCTCCGAAAACTAGATGGCATACTTGTCCAAGATGCCAAAAAGTGATCAAGGAAAATGGTTTGAAAGACGAACATGAATTACAGTCATATTTCATTCGTCAAATGGACGTTTACCTCACTGCTAAAGGTAAAAAACTAATTGGCTGGGATGAAATCTTGGAAGGTGGATTATCACCGAATGCTACTGTTATGTCCTGGAGAGGATCTGATGGTGGAATTGAGGCTGCCAAACAAAATCATGATGTCGTGATGTCACCCAACGGATACTGTTACTTCGACCATTACCAAAGTGGAAATACTGGTGAACCTTTGGCCATAGGTGGATTTCTTCCTTTGGAAAAAGTGTACCAGTTCAATCCGGTTCCCGAACAACTGAGTGCAGACCAGAGGAGACATATTTTAGGAGGTCAAGCCAATTTATGGACAGAATATATTTCAACAATGGAAAAATTGGAGTACATGACTTATCCCCGTGCACTTGCTTTATCACAGTCTTTGTGGTGTGACAATACCAAGAAACCCGATTATGAAACTTTTAAAAAAATATTTATCAAGTACCAGATGCCTTTTCTCGATCGTTATAAAGTCAATTATTCCAAAGCTATTTTCTACGCAAAAATGGAAATCACTCCCAATAAACAAGGATTAGCACTTCGTTTCAAAGGAGCTGAACCAACGGATAGCTTTTATGTAACTTCATTCAATACCGATCTTCAAAAAAACATAGATTCAGTTGTTATGAAATCAAACGATAGCTTGGTATTGACACGCGAAAATGATTTTCCAATGACGATTGAATACACTGTAACTCCATACAACAACGTAAGTGGAATAAACCATTTTTCAATTGAACAAAGTCATTCCATTGGATTTCCTATTGAATTCAAAACCCCATTTAATCCAAAATTCAGTAACCGCGGAAATTTAGCATTGGTCGACGGTGTAAAAGGAAAACGTCCCTGGAAAGGAGATGAATGGTTAGGATTTACAAAAGATACGATTGAATTTACAGTGGATCTGATCAAAACCCGTCAGTTGCAGAATGTAAACTTAGGATTTTTAAGTGCGAATGGTTCCTGGATCTATCTACCTGAAACAGTTCAATTATTTGTTTCAACTGATAAAACAAGTTGGTCAGAATTAAAAAAACAAGCTGTCACTGAAGAGACCTTTTTTCAGGAAGTCAATAAAAAAGCCCGCTATCTGAAAGTTGTAGTAATTTCTAAAGATAAAATTCCGGTTGGTTCTGATGGAGAAGGAAATAAACCCTGGACTTTCATGGATGAAATTGAAATTGAATACGAGTGAAAAAAGTAAAAACAGAACTCTGCTGTGCTTCCCCTGAAGCAATTGAACTGGCTAAGAAGTACCATTTCAACAGAATAGAGCTTTGCCAAAATCTCGAAATTGGAGGTACAACACCTTCCGCAGCACTCATTCAGCTTGCCGTACAATCAGGAGTTGAAACCCATGTTTTAATCCGTCCAAGAAGTGGAAACTTTGTCTATTCTTTCGGAGAAAAGGAAATGATGATTGCAGATATTAAAACCTGCGCTTCATCAGGTGTAAAAGGAGTCGTTGTAGGCGCATTAACACTAGAAAAGACCGTTGATCTAGAAACCATTTCCAAAATGCTTGAAACAGCTCCTAAATTGGATTTCACTTTTCACAGAGCTTTTGACGATATCATCCATTGGAAATCCGAAATGGATCTTCTCATTCAACTGGGCTTCAAACGGATTTTAACTTCCGGTGGTCAACCAACGACTTTAGAAGGAAAAGATCGATTGGAGGAAATGGTTCAGTTCGCTAACGGAAGAATTGAGATCATGATCGGTGGTGGAATCTCTGCAGAAAACGTTTCAGAATTGATTATCAAAATTCAACCTGATGCTGTTCATTTTTCAGGAACTTCTTTGGAAAAATCATCAAATGACTCCTTATTTGACGTTGATCGGCTGATTGTTGATCAAGAAAAAATAGAAAGTATTCTCTTGAAATTGAAACCATTCAGTTAATTTTCGTTATTTTAGAACACCTCTAAAAACTCACTAATCATCGTTGAAATTTAAATTTAACCCCTTCATATACACTAGTATACTCAGGATTTAAATTTAGATTCCGCCTCGATAATTGACTCTTTAGTGGTATTCATTTGTTAATTACCCCTTATTGCAAAATTTATGAACTATTTTCGGCTCCTTTTAACTTTATTGATTTGCTCAACTCTACTTTCAGTCGCTTCGGATTGCAACGAAAAACTACCCATGAATGAACAAATCATCACTTTTGTAAATTCCAAAATGAAGAAAAAAGTGGGAACAGGTGAATGCTGGGATTTAGCCAATGAAGCCTTGAATTTGGTGAATGCAAAATGGGACGGAGAATTGGTCTATGGTAAAGAAGTCAACTACCTGAAAGATTGTATTTATCCCGGTGACATTGTTCAATTTGAAAAAATCAAACTCAAATACGTTGAAAATAAAATGACATATGAAGAATCCATGGATCATCACACGGCGATAATCTACAAAGTAAACGGAGTTGGTGATTACATTCTGGCTCACCAAAACACTGCTTATACCGGAAGAAAAGTCGGTACAAGTCACCTGAACATAAAAGACATTACGAAAGGAACGTTCAAAATTTATCGACCGGTTAAAGAATGAAAGCTATCTGCCTTTTGCTTTTCTTTACTGCGGTATCTCGCCTTCTTTACTGTCAGGAAAAAATGGATGAAATCGAAAATTTCGGAGAGAATTCGGGTAACCTTCGAATGTTTATTCATGCTGACACCTTGACTGAAAAAAACGTTCCACTTATAGTCGTTTTACATGGCTGTACTCAAAATGCGAAGGACGTAGCTCAATTAACTGGTTGGAATAAATTAGCAGATCTCAATGACTTCATCGTTTTATATCCCCAACAAAAATTTACAAATAATCCCCAGTTGTGTTTTAACTGGTTTGAAGAAAATGATCAGGAAAAAAACAAAGGTGAAAACGAATCGATCTATGAAATGATTTCATTCATGAAAACCAAGTACTCCATTGATACAACGCGAATTTACATCACCGGACTTTCAGCTGGAGCAGCGATGAGTGTAATCATGAGCGCCACCTACCCTGAAACATTCAAAGCTTCCGCTATTTTTGCCGGCGGTGCCTATAAAATAGCTTCCAATCCTTCCGATGCTCTCCGAGCAATGTCAGGAAAAATAAATCCAAACCAAAAGCAATTAATAACTTGGGTTAAAGAACAAAACCCCTATTATCAGGGGAACTATCCTGAACTGATTATTTATCAAGGAAAAAATGATCCTGTAATTGCTTCGCAAAATGCTCAATTATTAATCGATCAATGGACTGGAATAACAAAATCAGACACTATTCCAGATAAAATTGATACTTCATACTTGGGAATTACTGACATTACCCGAACCGAATATACCGACTCATCTGAAAAAACGACTCTCATCTTTTACGAGATTAATAACCTTGGGCATCGACTATTAATAAAGCCCGGCTCAAAAAATGATGAAGGAGGTCAAACCGGATTATTTGGTGTAGACAAAGGATTCCATTCAACTTATCAAACCGCAAAAGAATTTGGAATTCTTAAAGAAAAATAAGTGCTAATGCTCTAAAACGATCCGTAAGCATTTCCACTGTTGTCCATTGTAATAACGTAAAAAATAGATTCCACTGGTGTATTTCGAAAGATCGCTTGTATCAATTCGATTCATCGTCAATTCTACCTTCTCCAATAGTTTTCCATTAACATCAGCAAAGAAAAGTTCTTTGATCGAATTGTGATGTTTGATATTAATAATCCCATTGGTTGGATTTGGATACGCCAAAATTTCAATTTCATTCGCTACTAAACTTGAATCAATCGTTTTATTTACATGCGCTGTATCATTGATTCCATAAGGATTATCAACCCGAAGGTTGGTATCGATTGCATCAATTTGATTTTGAGCTATAAATTCACTGCAATCAGGTGTAATACTCATTAAACGGGAAATACGTACCAAAACATCTCTGAA
The DNA here is from genome assembly GCA_903899795.1 of uncultured Flavobacteriales bacterium. Classification (GTDB taxonomy): domain Bacteria; phylum Bacteroidota; class Bacteroidia; order Flavobacteriales_D; family Crocinitomicaceae; genus CAIUKX01. Next base: position 6,570 of record CAIUKX010000270.1, on the reverse strand, counting down.
CGATTCAACTTTATAACCATCCGTACTTGGTTCAATATGAGAACCACCGACACCACTGTGATTGGTTAAAAAAGTATACGTTCCATTGGTCGCCAAAGCAATACTTCTGCATAAAAATTCAGTAGGCTTATTAATTCCAGAACAACCAACAGGAACAATCTTTACCCCCATTTTTGCTGCCAAATGAATTACCTGCTGAATTTTATCCATGTTTTCCTGTTCTTGATGAGGTGGAGCATCCAAAAGCCAAAATAAAATTCTAGCTCGAGACGAAGAACTCCAATTCAACTTTTGAAGTGCTACCAGCAAAGCCTCATCAGCAGCTTCCGGAGCATCTCCACCTCCATCGGCATGATTCGATCTTATAAAGTTTTTCGCCAAATCTGTAGATGAACTAAACGGAGATTCAACCGTCAAATAATCATCACCTTTATCTCTATAAAACACACTTGCCATCCGCAAATTAATATTTTTATTTTCTTCTGTAATTTGAGAAATGACACTATCCAAATCCATTTTCAAATAATTGATTTCATCGCCCATACTTCCGGTTGCATCCACTACAAAAGCGATATCCAACTGATCTGGAACAGTACATGGCACATCTAGTACAAAGGGATTAATTCCTTTTTCGAAAGAATGAATGCGTTTGAATTCCTGTGTAAAATTCCCGTAAACAACCTTTACTGAATAATTCGACTTGTTACTTATTTCCTCTGATAAATTCCATAATTCAGCTTTTCCTGTGTTGTCCGTTCTAGCATTCCAGATCGATTTCCCTGTATGATCCATCAATTCAACTTCAGCATCGATCACCGGCATTCCTGAAGCAAGACTCAACTGAACACAAAAACGATCCGTTAATTTCAATTTCCAACTGCTTGAATATTGAGCAAATTCACTTGCATTCAGATCATTCCACAACTTCCATTTTGAAAAATCATTAACTTCTCCTGCCGTGAGCACACCCGCTTTTACTGCATTTACAGGCTTGCCTTCATAACCAATCGTTTCGACAGGAGCATACGATATTGATTCCTTCTCTGCTCCATCAGAAACCAAGCGATATTTTGCTTTTGAACTTCGATCAATCTTAACTTCTGATTTTATCTTGTATGCACTTACTGAAACCTCTTCTACTTTACTTGAAGTTGAGGGTGCAGAAGAAAATTTATCTAATTCATATCGAACCGAATCTTCTCCGAACACACCACTTTTCAATTCACTGAACTCACCTTCTTTCACCAATGAAATATCAACTCTATTCGTTGAACCATCTCCTGCATTGACCGAATTCAATTCAGAAATATAGCCATCTGCTATCGCAAAAATTTTTACTCTACCGGGTTTAGTTTTGAAATTAAAATTACCTTCTGAATCCGGTGTAAAATAAGTTGTGTCACTATTCTCAACCACCATCAATTTCACATTCTTTAAGGCGTTTTTTGTCTCCATCTCACTAATATTTCCATTGAAAGAAGCCTGACTGAACAGCGAATTGCTAAGTAATAATAGAGTTAACAGTATACTATATCTCATATTTCAATTATTTGATTTAAACGTGGTACATCTAGTAGCCCAAAACGTTCAAATTCAATTTCTATTTTAGGAGATGAAATTCCATTCAGTTTTCCATACAAATTGATGAATCAATTTTTAGATTTATACTAATTCTTCGAATTCAATAGAAAAACTGGCTGGATAATCGAAAAATAAAAAACCTGTCTTCCGGAAATTCCAAAAGACAGGTTCTACTATTTTGTGTTAACTAAATCTCTATTTTTTCACATACTGTGTTAATATAACAATCGTTTGTCCTTCGACCTTTCCTTCAATGTGTTCCGGATTGTCATAAACCAATTTGATATTTCGAACAGCTGTTCCTCTTTTCGCCGTCAAAGAACCTCCTCCTCCAACTTTCAAATCTTTGATCAGTACAACAGTATCTCCGCTTTCCAATCGAACACCATTACAATCTTTATGAAATGCTTCCGTTTCTTTGTCTTCACCTTCACCTGTTGCTTTCGCCCAGTTCAACGTATCTTCCTCTAAATACAGCATATCCAATAAATCCTGTGGCCAACCTTCTGTTTTCAAACGTTGCAGCATTCTCCAAGCTACTACTTGCACAGCAGGAACTTCACTCCACATACTGTCATTCAAACAACGCCAATGATTTGCAATCATATGATCCGGATTTTCAATCTGATCTTTACAGGTTGAACATGTCATCACATAATCATCGACACGACCATTATTTTGCAATGGGGCAACTTCGTAACTTGTTAACTGATCAGTCGATCCACACAATTCACATTTTTCTCCGCTTCTTGTGTGCCATTCTTTTTCTATGTTCATTTATTTGGATGTTGGATTTTGAAGGTTGGATGATTGATTAAAAAATCAAACATCCAACATCAATAATCATTTAATATTTTGCTAATTCAATTAAAGCCGTTTCAAATCTTCCTTTCGGTAAAAACTGGTGTTCCAATTCCGCATCAAATGGCACCGGAGTATCAATAGAAGCAACACGTTTTACTGGTGCATCCAAATCATTGAAACAATTCTCATTGATCAATGCCACTAACTCTCCTCCTATTCCACCTGTCATACAATCTTCATGGAGAACAATTACTTTTCCGGTTTTACGAACCGCTGTATAAATCGCTTCAGTATCCAAAGGTAAAAGTGTTCTTAAATCAAGTATTTCAACACTAATATCGGGATGTTTAGCTGAAATCTCTTTCGCCCAGTGAACTCCCATTCCATAAGTAATTACAGTAATATCATTACCTTCACGAACGGTTTTTGCTTTTCCAATCTCTACCGTGTAGTAATCATCCGAAATTTCTTCTTTGATACTTCTATACAAATTTTTATGCTCAAAGAACATTACCGGATTCGGATCTTCGATTGCCGCATTCAATAATCCTTTTGCATCTTCAACAGAAGAAGGGTAAACGATTTTTAATCCCGGTGTATGGAAGAACCATGCTTCATTGCTTTGCGAATGGAATGGTCCTGCTGCTGAACCTGCACCTGTAGGCATACGAACAACAACATCCGCTTTTTCACCCCATCTCCAATGCAATTTCGCTAAATTATTTACAATTTGATTGAATCCGCAGGTAACGAAATCGGCGAACTGCATCTCCACAATTGCTTTCATTCCAGCTATGGACAAACCTAAACCTGCTCCAACAATCGCTGATTCACAAATAGGTGTATTCCTGATTCTATCTTTTCCAAATTGATCTACAAAACCTTCCGTCACTTTAAAAGCACCACCGTATTCAGCAATATCTTGTCCCATAATAACTAATTCCGGATATTTTTCCATGGATTGACGTAAGCCATCCTGAATAGCATCAATGAAACGTTTTTCTGATTTGTTGGATGTCGGAGAAACCACTACTTGTGTAAATGGAGCATAAATATCTCCCAATTCTGTTTCCATATTTACGGGAACAGCATCTTCCTGAAATGCGATTTCAAATTCGTCAACAATCTCTGTTTTAATCGATTCCCGGATCGTCATTGCCAACTCATCAGTCAATATGCCCTGTTCTTTCAAAAACAATTCATAATTCGCTATCGGATCTTGTTTGGTCCATTCATCCTGTAAACCTTCCGGATAATATTTTGTACCTGAAGCTTCTTCGTGACCTCTCATTCTAAAAGTCATCAATTCCAACAACACTGGTCTTGGATTTTCACGGATATCATCTACAATTTTTCGAACACAATTGATTACCTCCAAAATGTTGTTTCCATTTACCTGAACAGCATCTATTCCGTAGCCAATCCCTTTGTCGATAAATTGCTTGCAACGGAATTGTTCGATACTCGGAGTAGAAAGTCCCCAGCAATTATTTTCTACAGCAAAAATTACAGGTAAATCCCAAACGGATGCTACATTCAATGATTCATGAAAATCACCCTCACTTGCACCTCCGTCACCAGTAAAAACGAGTGTTGCTTTTTTCTCCTTTTTTAATTTCGATGCCAAGGCTATCCCATCGGCAATTCCCATTTGAGGTCCAAGATGAGAAATCATTCCCACCAAATTGAACTCTTGAGTTCCGAAGTGAAAAGAGCGATCACGTCCTTTGGTGAAACCCGAAAGTTTTCCCTGAAACTGAGCAAATAATTTTCGAAGAGGAATATCTCTGGATGTAAATACACCCAAATTTCGGTGCATCGGTAAAATATACTCGTCGCGATTCATCGCGTACGTCGTCCCAACAGAAACACCTTCTTGTCCCCATCCGGAGAACCATTTGGTAATTTTCCCCTGACGTAAAAGGATCAACATCCGCTCTTCAATTAAACGAGGTCGAACCAATTTTGTATAGATATTTATAAGTTCTTCATCGCTGAATCCTGTGCGATCAAAATCAATATGTCTTTTTTCTAAAACTTCCATAATCAAAAAGTCAATTAACAATTTTAAAGCAAATCATAAAAAGTCGAAATTCTAATTTCTAAAATCTTTAGAAAAAGTACCCCTTCTTAACACAAAAAGGTCGGTTTCCGAAGAAACCGACCTAGTTTTTAATTATCTATAGATTAAACTAATCCTTGATCAATCATTGCATCAGCAACTTTCACAAATCCTGCGATATTTGCTCCTTTTACGTAATCAACATGACCATCAGCATCAGCTCCGTACTTCACACAAGCTGTGTGGATAGAAACCATGATATTGTGTAATTTAGTATCAACTTCTTCAGCTGTCCAGTTATAACGTAAAGAATTTTGAGACATTTCCAAACCTGAAGTTGCAACTCCACCGGCATTAGATGCTTTTCCTGGAGAGAACAAAATTTTCGCGTTTTGGAAAACAGTAATCGCTTCAGGAGTTGAAGGCATGTTAGCACCTTCTGCAACACAAATGCATCCGTTAGCAACCAAAACTTTTGCTTCATCTTCGTTTAACTCATTTTGAGTTGCACAAGGAAGAGCGATATCACATTTAACTTCCCAAGGACGTTTACCTGCAACAAATTTCGCTGATGGATATTTAGTTGCATATTCTGAAATACGACCACGTTTTACGTTTTTCAATTCCATAACGTAAGCCAATTTAGCAGCATCAATTCCGTCAGCATCATAGATATACCCTTCAGAATCTGAGAAAGTAACCACTTTACCACCTAATTGAGTCGCTTTTTCACAAGCATATTGAGCAACGTTTCCTGATCCAGAAACTGCAACCACTTTACCAGCGAAAGAGTTTCCTTTAGTAGCCAACATTTCTTTAGCGAAGTATACTGTTCCATAACCTGTAGCTTCCGGACGGATCAAAGATCCTCCCCAGTTGATTCCTTTTCCAGTTAATACTCCTACAAACTCGTTACGAATACGTTTGTATTGACCGAACATGTAACCGATTTCACGACCACCAACACCGATGTCACCAGCTGGAACATCTGTATTAGCACCAATATGTTTACACAACTCTGTCATAAATGATTGACAGAATTTCATTACTTCATTATCTGATTTTCCTTTTGGATCGAAGTCAGAACCTCCTTTACCTCCACCCATTGGCAAAGTTGTAAGTGAGTTTTTGAAAACTTGTTCGAAACCTAAGAATTTTAAAATAGATAAATTCACTGAAGGGTGGAAACGTAAACCTCCTTTGTATGGACCGATTGCCGAGTTAAACTCAACTCTAAACCCACGGTTTACTTGGATTTCACCTTTATCATCCAACCACGGAACACGGAAGATAATTGTTCTTTCCGGCTCTACCATTCTATCTAAAATCTTAGCAGCCTTATACTTAGGCGTTTCTTCGATTAATGGAATAACCGCTTCAGCAACTTCGTGTACTGCTTGAAGAAATTCTTTTTCGTGACCATTCGTGGCTTTCACTTTTTCCATGAAAGCATCAACTTGAGCTTGGTATTTATTTGACATATTAAGAATGTATTTATAATCAACGGGGCAAATGTAACTTTTTTTTATTTGCCGAATAGATTTTAAAGCAGGAACAATCTTAAAATTATCAACAAACTTGTGTTCCTATTATCATACTTTTCAACCATCGATAAATTGACTCCATCCATTAACCAATCCGAGACTAGATATTTAATATTTTTTCAATCGACAATTTTAAAGTTAAATACTTAACAATTCAACAAAGTGTCAGTTCAAAAAAATGAAAAAAAATTACAGAAATATAGAATAAAATTCACCGAAATAGCAATCCTAATTTAGTCAGTTTTTGTATAAAAAGTTACTTTTAAAAATCAGCTTTTTAAAAGTAAAAACAAAATAATAAATAACTGATAAACAATAACATAAATAACAAATTGATTTATTTGAAATATTATTCTAAAAAATAGTTTAATAAACCGTTTAATCAATAACTCTGTAACTTTACTCAAAGAAACCAAGTAAAACAGCATATGAAAAACACAATTAACAAAGAATGGAAAATTGATTTATTTCAATTAAACTACTGATTAATAAATATTTAAATCTAAATTAACTATAAAGAATACTATATTATCATTTATATGGTGAGGTTTACATTCCAAGGATGTTCAATATTTTATT
>CAIUKX010000269.1 GCA_903899795.1 uncultured Flavobacteriales bacterium | reverse complement strand
ATGGTTTGTGCCTGGATCAATGTTCACGTGAAAGAAGATTTTGACCGTTTACAGATCATCTACTTTTTAGCTGGACAATCCATGATCAATGGAAGGATTTTGGCTCAGGAGTATCGCTTTTTAGAATATTTAACAGAAACTTTTCACTTGGACTTCAAAGATTTGGATTCTATTGTAGCTTCATTTTATCAGAAAAACAAGGAACAAACGTCCGAAAAGAAGCAAAGTAAAAAATCACGTTCTAGAAGTAGTAGTTCTCGTCCACCAAGCAAAACCAAAATACATGGTTATTACAAGCTTTTAGGGGTGGAAGAAACAGCTGATTTAAAAGAAATCAAAAAGGCTTATCGAAAATTGGTTATGCAGCATCATCCCGATAAATTTGAGAATGCCGGAGTTGTTGAGATAAAAAAAGCGCAGGATCGTTTCCTGAAAATTCAGGAAGCGTATGAATATTTCGAGAAGAATTTGTAGTGTAAGTTAGCCTTCGATCATACATCAATCATTCAACATTCGAGAGCCATTTCATCACATCCACACCATCAGCATAATCATTCAATTTAGGAGATTGTGCCTGTCCGAAAGCAGTGTAGTTTTTTCCTACAATAACTTGAATCTGATCTTTGTGCTGGTTCAGATATCTTTCAACCTCTGAATTTGAATTATAACGATGATAGTGAACCATAGCCAACGGAGAAAACAATTCTTCCGATTCACGCAGCAGTACAAAGTTATTATCCAATAATTCCATCAGATTCATTAAGTAAACTGCTTTGTTGTAATCGTAGTTATTCGCGTATTTGTGGTGGTTTACTATGGGATGAAATTCGACGATGGCTTCAAAAAAACGATTCAGGTTAAAATCTTTTGGAATCAATAAATGAGAAACATTTCTGCATCCCAATCCGAAATAATAGAAAATATCTTTTCCTAATTCGGCTAATTCTTGTTTCGTTTCATCACCTGTCAAAACGGCAATTGATGTTCTGTTTTTTCTGAAAATATGTGGGTAATGTCCAAAGTACTGCTCGAAATATTTGGTAGAATTATCACTGCCCGTAGCAATTATCGCATCAATTTCTCCGAGTTTTCCCGGTGAAAAAATAATGCGTTGTTTTAAACTTGGAGCAAATTGAATCAGATATTCAGCAAGTGCAGGGAGTAGAGTTTTGTCATCTGAACTGAGTTTACAAACAACAGTGTTTCCAGAAAGTAGAATACAAAGAAAATCATGAAATCCCACCAACGGGATATTTCCAGCCATGATCACTCCAATTTTTTTTGGGTTTAAAGAATAGTTATAGCTTGATAACCAATTGTTCAGATTATCCTCAGTAAGCATCGTTCCAAGAGCCTGAAGCGATTGAAGTACATTTTCTTTGGTAAACCATCCATTCAGGACAAACTGCCGGCTGATAATACCTTGAAGTTTTTGGTATTCATCTTCAGTTACTCCCAAGGTAAACCCCGACCATGGTTGTTCATTTCCCAGCGAGACCATCAATCGTCCCAATTGAGCAAATCCACTAATTTCACTTGTTTTTTCCACAGAACAAAATTAACTTCTTAAAGTAGAATAATCGAATAAACGTTGTTTTTTTTAATCACCGAGGATTAGTTTCAAATATTTTGATTGGTTTTTATCCAGAAGTTGATGACTAAATAAGTTGTGTAAAATATGATGGTAAAAAACGAAGTATCATTTCTGTTTTAAAGTTTACCATTTATGATACGTGAAATACCATGTTTTAGTAGTTCAACATTAAAGTTGATTAATAAACCAAGTTTGCAATGTGAAAATCGTAAATATGTTAAAAGCTGTGTTTTATGAATATCTTTTATATGCTCAATTGCTTTTAATTCAACAATTACTTTATCTTCAACAATGAGATCCATTCGAAAAGCTGAATCAAGTGTTAATTCTTCATATGAAATTGATAGTGGTTTTTGTTTTTCAACGTTTAAATTTTGTTTTTTTAGTTCATAATATAAACATTCTTCATAGGTACTTTCGAACAAACCAGGTCCTAGTTTTCTATGTACTCTAAATGAACAGTCTAAAATGATTTTTGAAATTTCAT
>CAIUKX010000268.1 GCA_903899795.1 uncultured Flavobacteriales bacterium | reverse complement strand
TTTTGAAGAATTAGCATCTAACCATTTTTTAAAAGTAAGGTATTCTTTTCGAATTTCCTGTATCTGGTTTGCATTGTGAATAACCGCATTGATTTTTAATTTATTCCGAATAATTCCGGCATCATTGAGCAACTCATTGATTTTTTGATCAGAATACACTGCAATAGCATCAATATTAAAATCATCAAAAGCCTTCCTGAAATTTTCCTGTTTCTTTAAGATTGTTCCCCAAGAAAGTCCCGCCTGATTGATTTCCAAAATCAACCTTCCAAACAACTCATTATCAGATTCAATCTGAAAACCATATTGAGAATCATGATAAATCTTATGCAGATTATCATTTTCCAGTTTTGCACAAAAATCACAGTAACTCATTATTCATCAATATAGAGCGACAAAGATAGGGAAAAAGTAGAGATTTCATCTTTCCTACTCAAAAGATCAAATTGAAACTTCCTATTTAATTATTCCCGACATCTCAATAAAAGTTATCTTTGAAATCCGAAACAATACAAATTTAAGATGGCAATATACGAGTTCAATGGATTTAAGCCAGTAATCAAGGAGAGCAGTTTTATACATCCTCAAGCATCTGTTACTGGTAATGTAATTATAGGTGAAAACGTATATATAGGTCCAGGAGCAGCTGTACGGGGAGATTGGGGTCAAATTATTATTGAAGATGGTTGTAATGTACAGGAGAATTGTACCATTCACATGTTTCCTGGTACCACCACCACTCTACACAAAGGTGCACATATCGGTCATGGAGCTATTATTCACGGGGGAACAATCGGAGAAAATTGTTTAATAGGTATGAATTCCGTAATCATGGATGATGTAATCATAGAATCAGAATGTATTATCGGCGCATTAAGTTTTGTTCCAGCAAACACAACTATTCCAAAAAGAAGCCTTGTTGTCGGTAATCCGGCAAAAGTCATCAAAGCAGTTTCAGATGAAATGATTGCATGGAAAACCAAAGGAACAGCTCTTTATCAATCTTTACCAAATGAATGTCACGCCACTTTAAAAGAATGTGAACCTTTGCGATTTATAGAAGCTAATCGACCTTCACAGGAAAAAATGTTTAAAACCTGGAACGCCATAAAAGATACTTGATTATAGATTACAGATTGTAAATTACAGATTACAGATTAACATCGTTACTGCTTCGTAGCATAGATTAGCCTATACTAGAATCAGGACAAGCTATTACTAGTCCCGTGAAACCATTTTATGGTTAATAACACCTAAAACTAATTTCAAATTACCCGTTAATCAAAATAAAAAATGCTACAAAGCAAAGAAATACAGGTATTTATAGAGCGAAATAAAATCATCGATGAAATTCATTTATTGGTCGAAAACACCATGTCCAACGGGCGATTTAGAGACATTTATCAACAAAAGGGGGCATTTTTCAACAAATCAGCGCTTTTTTTGTAAAAAAGACTTGCAGGATATAGATATTCACATATATTTGCTCAGATATTATTTACAAACACATTAAAAACTAAGCTATGAACAAAGCTGAATTAATTGATGCAATTGCATCTCAATCAGGGTTATCAAAAGTTGATGCTAAAAAAGCATTAGACGGATTTGTTGCTGCTACAGCAACTGCGATGAAAGCAGGAGACAGAATTTCTTTAGTAGGATTCGGTTCTTTCTCAGTATCTAGCCGTTCAGCTAGAACAGGTCGTAACCCACAAACAGGGAAAGAGATCAAAATTGCAGCTAAAAAAGTTGTTAAATTCAAAGCTGGTGCAGAACTTGCTGCACAAGTAAACTAATTCAGTTACTTTGAATGAGCTTGAAAGGGAATCGAATCGGTTCCCTTTTTTATTATCAAAAAAATCCTCAAAAGAGTGGATATTAATCAAAAAGTATTAGCTGAATTTTACACCATCATTTCTCCAAGCAAACGAGAAATGTATGACCGAATCGCAAAAGACAGAACAAAACATGTAACCGTTGTTCTCGAAAACATCTATCAGGAACATAATGCAAGTGCTGTACTCCGAACGTGTGACTGCTTTGGAATTCAGGAATTGCATGCTATCGAAAAAGACAATCAATATAAAATTCAACGTGATATTGCGCTAGGTGCCGGAAGATGGGTTGATTTATACAATTATGATCAAGGAGAAAATCCAACCATCGATTGCATCCAAAAATTAAAAGCAAAAGGATATAAAATTGTTGCTACCACTCCACACACAAATGACGTTACCATCAATGATCTGGATTTATCCACTCCATTCGCCCTCGTTTTCGGAACGGAAAGAAGAGGTATATCCGATGAGATCAAGGAAATGGCAGATGAGTTTGTTAAAATTCCAATGTACGGTTTCACCGAAAGTTTCAACATATCTGTTTCAGCAGCAATAGCCCTGAATGTCATTCGTGAACGTTTGGAAAAAAGTTCCATTGAATGGAAACTTTCAGAAGAGGAGCAAACTTTACTCAAAATAAAATGGTGCAGAAAGATATTGCGGGGAGGACAAGAAATAGAAAACGAATTTAGGAAAAGAATAAATGATAATATTAGTTGTGAATTTTGAATACCTTATTTTTAATTAAACATTCAAAACTCAACATTAAAATCAACATCATCCTTAATAATTAAATATCAAATAACTCAGGATTAAAAATATAATAGTATATTTGCAAAAAACAATAGACAACTAAAAATCAATATATATGGGAAGGGGTGATAAAAAAACCGCAAAAGGAAAAAGAACAATAGGTTCTTTTGGTAAAACAAGACAAAAGAAAAAATCTACATATCCTGCAGGTACTGCGAAAGCAACTGAGGAGAAAGCGGTGAAAGCTGAAGAAAAAAAACCAGCAGCAAAAAAACCGGTTGCTAAAAAAGTAAAAGAAGAAGCCGCTTCTGAAGAATAACATTATAAGCTACCCGATGGGTAGCTTTTTTTTTGACTATTGTTTTATAAAAAATAGTTCAGATATAAAATAGAAAAGTAATGTTAAGATAAAAACGCTGTAAATTTATTCTGTTTACTCGCACTACTTTTCTTTCATTTTTTCACACCTTTGTAAGTACAAACATAAATATACTAAAACAACATATCATGAAACACAATTTCGGAGCAGGACCTTGTATTTTACCACAAGAAGTTTTCAAACAAGCAGCAGAAGCTGTACTAGATTTTAATGGTCTTTCTATCCTTGAAGTTTCACACCGCCACAAAGATTTTGTCGCTGTTATGGATGAAGCTCAAGAATTGGTAAAAAAAGCATTAAACGTTCCTGCCGGATATTCTGTTGTGTATATGCAAGGTGGTGCAACTTTAGGATTTACTATAGTAGCCTTGAATATGATGCGTGCCGGAAAGAAAGCAGGATA
>CAIUKX010000267.1 GCA_903899795.1 uncultured Flavobacteriales bacterium | reverse complement strand
TTGTCGTATTTCTTGTTTTTTGCTTCTCCTTTTTTAGAAATGTTGAATTTCGGAGTACGGACAAATGAACTTTTAATTCCAAGATATCCCTCAATAACTGCTACAGTGTTACTAAGTGATAGTCCCATAGATATAATCAAAAATTGGAAAAATCTGCCTACGAATCTAAAAAATGAGGTGATTGTGTTTTCGGATTTGTCTCGGTACGAAAGCCAATAAAAATACATCAGAAAGATTGTGCTTGAGATGAATATTGAGCCAAATTGAATGAAGTAATTCAAATCGGAAAAACTATCTTTTATTTGTAGAATAGGTACGCTTAGAATAGATAAGCAAAGGATAAAAAGAAATAAAGATGAATTAAACAGGTGAGATAAACCATGTACTCGATCCATTAATTTTACATTTTTTGCTGTAAGTAAACGTCTCCACATTTTAATGAAACATTCAGCACCGCCTTTCATCCATCGATGTTGTTGGTTTTTTAATGCAGACATGGTAACAGGAAGTTCTGCGGGAGCAATAACATGTTCACAATATTTGAATTTCCATCCAACTATTTGAGCTCTGTAACTTAAATCCAAATCTTCGGTTAGTGTATCATGTTCCCAGCCGCCTGCATCTTCGATACATTTTTTTCTCCAAATTCCACCTGTCCCGTTGAAATTAATGAAATGCCCAGCTGCAGTTCTTCCTCCTTGCTCAATCGCAAAGTGGCCGTTTAATCCAAACGCTTGTAATTCTGTAAGCGCAGAATAATCTTTGTTAAGATGTCCCCAACGTGTTTGTACAACTCCGATCTTCGGATCTTCAAAATAAGGCATGGTTTTTTGAAGGAAATCTCTATCCGGAACAAAATCAGAATCAAAAATGGCAATGAATTCACCTTCAACACGATCCATTGCTGCATCAAGTGCACCGGCTTTATATCCTGTTCGGTCAACACGGTGAATATGTTGAATATTGATTCCTTTTGCAGCTATTTCTGCAACTTTTTTTGCGATCACATCCACTGTTTCATCTGTAGAGTCATCTAGAACCTGAATTTGTAATTTATCTGTAGGATAATCAAAGTTTGCTACTGTCTCAATAATTCTTTCAGCAACATACAATTCATTGAACATAGGTAGTTGAACCGTAACTTTTGGAGCTTTTGAAGGATCAAATACAGGTAAAATTTCCTTTGCTTTTTTCTTTCTGTTTTTTGCATAAGCAATAGACAAAGAAAGCTGAAGGACACTGTAAAAGAAAACCATGATTAAACAAAATCCATAAAGAATCAGAATGATTTTGGCTGTAAAATGAGACCAGTAATGTTCTTTTCCATACGCATCTCCCCAATTGAACATCCATGTTACCTTCAAAGAAATTTCGAAAGGTCTTTTTTCATCAAATGTATAATTGTCGTGATGCTCTTCTGTTAAAGTAAATTTATTAAGTAATTTAGGTTGGTAGTCTTTGTCACCCGCACTTAATGCATAGTTTCCGTAGGGAATATTTTTAAAAACAAAATAACCGTTTTCATCAGTTTCTGCAACATATTTTTTCTTTGAAACAGTATTTAGAAGTTTAATTTCAACTTCTTCAACAGGTCGTTCCGTTTTTTGATCGATGATTTTACCTTTAACAATACGTGTGACTTGGGCGTTTGATAAACTTGAAATTAAAATGAAAAAGAATACTAAAGTAATTTTTGGCATAGAAATTGTATGTTTTGTTTTCACGTATTGTGCTGTAATGGTTTTCAAATTTTGTGTTTGAAAAAAGCGCAAATATAACTTTTATTATCATAACTTGTTTTGATATTTGTTTCTTTATGAAAGAAACTTTTTAGGGTGATCTTCCATCCTTGTTCTCAGAAAAAATCCAATAACACCATTTACCGAATATTATCCACCTTTCACCTATTTTTATCTTTTGTATTGATCTCCTTTGTCTACTTTTGAGACAAATGAATGCGATATGAAATTATTGAACGGATTTACCTTATTTATCTTTTTATTATTTGTTGGAACAGTAGCTTTTTCACAAAAAGATTTTACAATCAGCGGAACAGTTACAGATCATGCTACAGGTGAAGGTTTAATCGGTGTTAGAATTCGGATTCAAGAGATGAATGGAACAGGAGTTTCTACGAATGAATATGGATTTTATTCGATTTCTTTACCAATTGGTGCTTATTCAGTTGAATATTCAGCACCAGGTTACGACGCTCAATTGATAAAAATTGAATTATCGGCTGATCTCAAGCAAAATGTCGAGATGCTGGTGCCGATTAAACAAATAGAAGAAGTTGTCATTACTTCTAAGAGGAAGGATGAAAATGTGAGAAGTGCACAAACCGGAGTTGAAACACTCGATCCAAGACAACTTTCAAAAATCCCGGTTATCTTCGGTGAAAAGGATATTATCAAGAGTATGCAATTGATGCCAGGAATCAAAAGTGGGGGAGATGGTAGTTCTGGTTTTTATGTAAGGGGAGGGTCTTCAGATCAAAATTTGATTTTATTGGATGAAGCTCCCGTGTACAATGCTTCTCATTTATTGGGATTCTTTTCCACTTTTAATAGTGATGCGATTAAAACAGCAACGATCTACAAAGGGACTCAACCTGCTCAGTATGGTGGACGTTTATCATCAGTTTTGGACATTCGAATGAATGAAGGAAATAATAAAAAATTCAGAGTGAGTGGTGGACTTGGATTGATTTCTTCAAAATTAAATATCGAAGGACCGCTGAAAAAGGATAAAGGTTCTTTTTTGATTTCAGCTAGAAGAACCTATGCAGATGTATTTCTGAAATTGTCAAACAAAGAAAATTTGAAGTCTGCTTCTCTTTATTTTTATGATATCAATACGAAACTGAATTACAAAATTTCGAAAAAAGATAAAGTTTACCTTTCTAGTTATTTTGGTCGCGATAAGTTAGGTGTAGCTAATTTTGGTTTAACTTGGGGGAATATTACCGGAACTGCTCGGTGGAATCATATTATCAATGATAAGTTATTTTCGAACACTTCATTTATTGTAAGTAATTATGTTTATGATATTGGAATTAAGTCAAATGGTTCGAATATTTCTATTAATTCAACTTTACTCGATTATAATTTAAAACAGGAATTTCAGTACTTTTTAAATGCGAAAAATAAGATTAAATTCGGTGGTAATTCAATTCATCACAGCATTATCCCCGGACAAATTGAGGCAGGCGCAGGTTCTGGAGCGAATACGCTGAAACAAAAACCAAAGTTAAGTTGGGAAAATGCAGTTTTTGTTTCGAATGAATGGAGTGTTTCCGAAAAATTCAATGTGAATTACGGTTTAAGGGTTTCTTCATTTGCTTTATTGAGTAATGGAGGCGAGTATTATACATATACCCCAGATGGGAAAGTAGCTACAACCAATACATATACTAAGAATTCCATTATTGGAAAGCCGTATACTCAATTGGAACCTCGGATTTCTGCCAGTTATATGTATTCAAAAACAGCTTCGATAAAGGGAGGTTATACACGTAACGTACAAAACGTGCACTTGATTTCAAATACAACTGGTGATAATCCAACTGATATATGGATTCCAAGTAGTCAGACAGTGAAATCTGAAATTTCTGATCAGGTTTCAATCGGTTGGTTTAAAAATTTCAAGGAAAATAAGTATGAAATGAGCATGGAAACCTATTACAAAGCGATGCAACATCAAATTGATTATAAAGATGGTGCAAATACATTGGCTAATAATTACCTAGAGGGCGAACTTCTATTTGGGAGAGGTCGGGCTTATGGTCTTGAAACTTACTTCAAGAAAACTTCAGGGAAATTAACCGGATGGATAAGTTATACTTTATCCAGAACAGAAAAACAGATCAATGGAATAAATAACGGGAACTGGTATGCTGCAAAACAGGATCGAAGACATGATTTGTCAATAGTAGGGATTTATGATCTCAATAAAAAAATTACAATTTCCGCAACGTTCGTTTATTACACAGGCAGTGCTATTACGCTTCCTTCAGGAAAATATTATGTGGATAATCAGGTGCAGTGGTTGTATACGGAGCGGAATGGGGGAAGGATGCCTGCCTACCATCGCTTGGATTTAGCAGTCACTTGGTATAGAAAACAGACGCCTAAATATGAAAGCAGCTGGAATTTTTCGGTGTTTAATGTCTATGGACACGAGAATCCTTATAGCATTTCATTTAGAGAAAGTGCTGACCATACAAAAACGGAAGTGGTTCAAACAAGTCTATTTCGTATGATTCCTGCGATTACTTATAATTTTAAATTCTTATAATCATGAAATTGATTTCCAAAATACACTTAGTATCTTATTTTATTATAGGATTGATTTTATTTTCCTGTACAAAGGTTATTAATATCGATTTAAAGGATTCTACGCCTTTATATGTGATTGAAGGCGCTGTCAATAAAGGAGACTCTGTTCATATCATCACAATTACTCAATCTGTCTTATTTAGTGCAACGAATACTTTCCCAATGGTTAGCGGTGCTTCTGTTGTAATTTCTGATGATGCAAATAATTCGGAAATATTGACTGAAATCGCACCTGGAAAATATGCAACTGCTCATTTATTAGGTATTGAAGGGAGAGCTTATACATTAACTGTGCAAGTGGGAGGGAAAGTTTTTACATCAACGTCTACAATGCCTCAACAAGTTAATCTGATCATGATGTATTTTATCGATGACAGTTTCGGAGGCAATGGTGGTAAAATTCCTGTTCCAATTCGGCAGGATCCGGCAGGTATTCAGAACAATTATAAGTTTGAATTATCAGTGAATCGTCATGTAAAATCCAAAGGATGGATCATGGATTCATCCATAATGATTCAGAATGATGATTTTGCAGATGGTGTAATTACTGAACAACCTTTATTTGGGACTATTGGTGCTTTTATGCCTCAGGACTCATTTCAAGTTATAATGACTTGTATCGATAAGAATGTATACAAATATTTTTATTCTTTAAGCTTAAATCAACAAGGTGGAGCAGCAACTCCAGCTAATCCTGTGAGTAATATTACTGGTGGAGCATTAGGATATTTTAGTGCTCAAACGAAACAATTGATGAAAGGAGTAGTTCAATAATTCTTAGGTTATACCCCAAACAGTTGGTGTGCTTTTATTGTTTAAACTATAATAAGGGGTATCATTACTGATCAGTTTAAATACTAAAGAAGAGCTCACATTATAATTACCCCCTTTTTCAGGACAGTTTTTTGTCAAAAATAAGGTGTTTTTAGCATACATTTTTCATCTTTTCAAAACATTCATTAGGAGTTACATTTCCGATACTGGTATGTCTTCT